>JABZHU010000008.1:0-18354 GCA_015258705.1 Atopobium sp.
CGAATATTCTTAATGGGATTTGGTTGCATTAAGTTAAAAACATGTGGGTACACTTTCAACTGTTCTTATAATCATAAGTTGTAACGGGTTGAATCGGAGAGATTTCATGGCTGCAATGAACGAGAAGGACTATTACGCCATCCTTGGTGTCTCTGAGTCCGCGACAGCTGAAGAAATTAGAAAAGCTTTTCAAACTAAAGCTCGCAAGCTTCATCCAGACGTCAACAAAGAGCCCGATGCTGAAGAGCGTTTTAAAGAGGTTTCTGAGGCATATGCTGTTCTATCAGATGCCGAGAAACGCCGTCGTTATGATGCAATGAGAAGCGGTTCTTTCTATGGCGGCGGCTATGGTCCTTCTGGTTATCCAGGCGGATCTGCCTATGGAGGTTCTCCTTTTGAGGGAGGCTTCCCGTTTGGCGATATTAACTTTAATAACTGGACTACAGGATCTCAAAAGCGCTCTCGTGCATACAAGCCTCAGACTGGCGCAGATATTGTCTACGACTTAACGCTGAATGATACAGACGCTAAAAATGGCGTTAAGAAAGGCATTACGTATCAGCGCTTTGTTACTTGTGATGCTTGTGCTGGTAAGGGATCTCAGCATAAAGCTGAGGCAACTACCTGTCCTACCTGCCACGGAACGGGCCATATTGACATTGATCTTTCTTCCATTTTTGGAGTAGGCAAGTTTAGAGTTGACTGTCCAGAGTGTGAAGGCGCTGGACACGTTGTACAGGACCCATGCGACGTTTGTGGTGGTTCTGGACGTGTTTTGTCTGCAAGTGAAATTATGGTTGATGTACCAGCTAATTCACATGATGGTGACCAGGTCAGAGTACCTGGAATGGGAAATGCAGGAACAAATGGTTCTGCAACTGGTGATTTTATTGTAAATATTAAGGTTCCTTCAGAGCAGTTGACGTTCCGCCAACGTGCGGGAGCTCGTATCACGGGTATAACTGCAATGCTTCTTGTATTTGTGGCACTTAATTTACGCTCACCACTATTTGCCATTGTTTTGATTCCACTTTTGATATTTGGCATGAGAAATGTTCTTGCAGATGGCGTCAAGATGAACGCTGGCTGGTGGAGAAGCTTTGCAAATGCATTTGTTTCGGGAATCATCAATGGTGCCTTCTACTCAATTATTATTATGACTTTGTACGCTTGCACGGCCGGTTTGGGCCATGTTGGCTATATGGGAATTTAAGTTTTAGGTTTTACAAGGGGAGAGTTAGTAAGCGTGGCAGAGAAGAAAGACTTCTACGAGCTCTTAGGTGTTGCTCGTGATGCAGATCAAAAAACTATCAAGCGAGCTTTTCTAAAGCTTGCAACAAAGCTGCACCCTGATGTTTCTGATGACCCTCATGCAGAAGAAAAGTTCAAAGAGGTAAACGAAGCTTATTCTGTACTTTCAGATGAGCAAAAGCGAGCCAACTATGACCGTTATGGCGATCCTAATGGTCCATCTGGTTTTGGCGGCGGCTATGTGGATATGTCAGATATCTTTGGCGGCGGTTTTGGTGGCTTTGGAGATATCTTTGATTCCTTCTTTGGCGGCGGCCATGGTGGTCGTGGCGCTGCTCAGCGTACTCGTGGTAGTGATATGGGCATCAGGCTTTCCATTACTCTGGAAGAAGCTGCAGCAGGCGTTACAAAGACAGTAGCCTATACCAGACTTTCTACCTGCGATGACTGCAACGGCACTGGTTTAGGCGAAGATGGAAAGATCGAGGACTGTACTCGTTGTCACGGTACGGGCACGGTAGTTCAGGTTCAAAATACCGTCTTTGGTCAGATGCAGTCTCAGACCGTATGTCCAGAGTGCCAAGGAACAGGCAAAAAAGTCGAACACGCCTGTGAGACCTGTGGTGGCCAGGGAAGAACTCCTGACCATGAGCGTGTTTCTGTTGAAATTCCTGCAGGCGTTCATTCTGGCCAGTCAATTTCTATTACCGGCAAGGGCGAGGCTGGTGTCAGGGGTGATACCTCTGGTGACCTCATCGTAACTATTGAGGTTTCCCAGCATAAAGACTTTGAGCGCAGGGGAGACGATCTCTTTACTTCAGTTAGTGTAGATTCTCTTGAGGCAATTGTTGGTACTACCGTTACCATTGACGGCATTATCAAAGATGAAACTATTGAGATTTCTATACCTGCAGGTTGTAAGTATGGTCAGCAGCTAAGTGTAGCTGGTAAAGGTATGCCTCGTTTACATACCAAGGCTCGCGGCAACCTTTACGTTCTGGTTCACATTGAGACTTCAACTGGATTGACTAAAGATCAGTTAGAGACGCTTACCTCCCTTATTGATGAGCGCAAACAAAGTGGCGCTCAAGAAACTCAAGATGAGCAGCATGATCAGCATTCTGCAGCAGAAGATTCCTCTAATCATAAAGACAAGAAAGCCAAAAAGGCTTCCAAGAAGAGGCGCTAATGGCTCATGGAATTGCGCTCATAAATCTTGGATGTAGAGTTAATCGCGTAGAGCTTGATTTAATGGCAGACTCTCTGCTCCGCATGGGATGTCGCATTGTTGAAGAAGATGAAGCTCAGGCAATTGTTATCAACACCTGTGCTGTCACCGCAGAAGCAGAAGCTAAGACGAGAAAAGCTGTGCGTAAAGCAGCGCTTATGCCAGGAGCCCCTCTTGTAGTAGCAACGGGTTGTGTTGCAAGTCTTTTTGCTGATGAACTTGCCTCGCTTGCTCCTAACGTTGTTGTAGAAGCCGAGAAGGACAAAGTTGCAGATAGGGTTCTTGAAGAGCTAGGTTTTGCACCAGAATCCGTAAGCGACGACGGACTTGTCATTTCTAAACCAACTCCAACAGGTCGCACGCGCCCTGGTATTAAAATCCAGGACGGCTGTGACAATCGCTGTACGTTCTGCATTGTGTGGAAGGCACGTGGTGCAGGGAGGTCTCTTGATCCTCGTGAAGTTGTTTTGCAGGTAAAAGATGCCATGAGCAGGGGAGCTCAAGAGGTTGTTCTTACGGGAATCAACCTTGGTAGCTATAAGGCTCAACTTGAGGATGAAGGTGGAAGAATTCTACGTCTTCCTGATCTTCTCGAGTATGTGCTTGTAAAAACCGATGTTGGTCGCTTGAGGCTTTCTTCTCTTGAGCCACCAGATGTAAATGCTCGTTTAGTAGAGGTTATTGCTGCTTCCAACGGAAGAATTGCACCTTTTTTGCACATCTGCCTTCAATCCGGATGTGACGCTACGCTTGCACGTATGGGCAGGGTGTATAGGACAGAACTTTATCGCAAAGCTGTTGAGGAAGCTCGTTCGGTGCTGCCAACTATTGCGTTAGGAACAGACCTGATTGTTGGTTTTCCTGGAGAAACTGATAAAGAATTTGAAGAGTCGTATGAGTTTTGTCGTCAGATGGGCTTTTCAAAGATGCACGTATTTAGGTATTCCAAGCGACCTGGAACTCCTGCAGCAACCGCTCCAAATCAGGTAGATCCAAAGGTGATGGCTGAGCGCGCCAAGAAAATGCGTGATCTGGGTAATGCCATGCGCTTTGATGCTGCCAAGAAGCTTGTTGGTACCTGCGATAATGTGGTGGTACAGTATCCTGGTAGGGGAATTTCTGGCGGTCTTTTTGATGTTCAGGTTGATCCTGCTATTGAGCTTGATGAACTTATCGCTATGCGCTTTGACGAAGTTTTACCTAATGGAACGCTAAAAGCTACTCGTTTGTAAATTGGGGGAACATGGAGCCAACACAGATTCGCTTAACTATTCCTGATTCAGTGGATCCTTTGTATCTGACAGGTCCTGCTGATAGTTTGCTCAGAGAAATTGAAGCGTCATGTGCGGCTCTTATTTCAGTCAGAGGCAAAGCAATCTTTTTGTCGGGAACTTCTCAAGAAATTGAGCAGTTAACGCTTATTTTTTCTCACCTCATTCAAATGGTCGAGTCTGGATCTAGGCCAACGCTTGAAGATGTAAAGCTTCTGCTAGATAGCACAAAAAGAAATGCCAACTTAGAGCAAACGGGAACACGCACCCTGTTCGTAACTCATAAAGGCAAAGCTATTCAGCCTAAAACGCAAGGCCAAATTGAGTACACCAAGGCAATAGCAAACAACTCCATTACCTTTGGCATTGGTCCTGCGGGTACTGGTAAAACGTATCTGGCAGTAGCTATGGCGCTTGCTGCTTTAACATCTCAGCAAATCAGCAGAATTGTGCTGGTAAGACCTGTTGTAGAGGCGGGAGAGTCTCTTGGTTTTCTCCCGGGTACACTTCAAGAGAAGCTTGATCCCTACATCAGGCCACTCTATGACGCTCTCTTTGATATGACCTCAATGGAGTACGCAAACAACCTTATTGAACAGGGAATTGTTGAGATTGCTCCGCTTGCATTTATGCGTGGTCGTACCATGAATGATGCGTTTGTCATTTTGGATGAGGCGCAAAATACCACGCCTGAGCAGATGAAAATGTTTCTGACTCGCCTGGGTTTCTCGTCAAAATTTGTTATTACCGGTGATGCAACACAGCGAGACCTTGTGGGAAGAAGTGGTCTGGACGTTGCTCGACAGGTGTTGGGTAACCTGGAAGACGTTGCTTTTGTTGATTTAGATAGAAATGATATTGTTCGCCACACGTTGGTTGGTAAGATAGTTGATGCATACACTGCGTATGAGAAAAAACAGCTAGGGGAGTAACGTGGTTAACGAGTACGACATTGTGATCGAAGAAGGTGTGGAGTCACCAATTTCTGTGGAAGAGATTGAAGCTGATTGCAACCTCGTACTCTCTGAAGAGGGCGTGGAGCGCCCCTGCACGGTCTCCATTTCTGTAGTCAGTGATGCAGAGATTCAGCAGGTAAACCTTGAGTGGCGAGAAAAAAATGCACCTACTGACGTTATTTCACTTGAGGTAGAGCGACCTGATGATCCAGATTTGGCCCCTGGTGAGATGTGTGAGCTGGGCGATATTATTCTGGCTCCTCATTTTATTGCTCGCCAGGCAAAAGAATATGGCACTACAGAGGCAGATGAGTTTAGGCTTATGCTCGTTCATGCCATGCTTCACCTGCTTGGATATGACCATATTGAAGATGATGAGGCAGAGATTATGGAAGCTCGTGAAGACGCTCTTGTTGCTCTGCTTTCAACGGATAGGACTATTGAGCCAGTTGTATTGACTCGCCACCGTGAGGGGATTGACGAGTAATGATTCCGGGATCTAAAGGCAGACATCCAAGCTTTAAGCGAGGTCTTCTCTTTGCACTACAGGGCGCTCGTCAAGCATTTGCTCAGGAAGCAAACTTGCGTCGTATGGCAGTTGCTGCTGCAGTAACCGTGGTGGTGGGATTATTTGTTGGTTTAGACGCTGTGAGCTGGGCACTTGTTCTTGCTTGTATTGGTGCGGTTTTAACCACAGAACTTCTCAATACAGCAATAGAAACCGTAGTAGATCTGGTTTCTCCAGAGTTTCATCCTATGGCTGGTAAGGCTAAAGATATTGCGGCAGCTGCCTCATGCTGCATCAGCATCACCGCAGCTCTTATAGGACTTTTGGTTTTCTCGCGTGCAATTTTTCATTGGTAAGTTGGAGGACATATGACCGCCAATTCAGTTTCTGAAAACACTACATCTGAGACCACTCCCTTTAGGAGCGGTTTTGTTGCCTTAGTTGGTCGTCCAAGTGTTGGTAAGTCCACGCTGTTAAACGCATGTATGGGCCAGAAAGTGGCTATCGCAAGCCCTGTTGCCCAGACAACACGACGTCGCTTCAGGGCAGTGGTGAACGGAGAGAACTCTCAGCTGGTCATTGTAGATACTCCAGGCCTCCACAAGCCCAAAGACGCTCTTGGAAAAGAGCTTAACAAGGCAGCGCTCGGAGAGCTTAATGACGCTGATGTTATTGCTTTTTTGATTGATGCTACTAAGTCTGTTGGTCGTGGAGATGAATGGGTTGCCAATCATGTTGAGCAGGCGCATGCCGACTTTAAGCTGCTGGTTATTACCAAGGCTGACATTGCCACTCCAGAGCAAGTAGCAGAACAGCTTGAGGCTGCACAGGCTCTTGCACATTTTGATGACGTGCTTGTTGTTTCTGCTCCAGAAGACTTCAATATTCAGGCATTTATTGCGCTTGTTTCAGAACATCTTCCTGAGGGTCCCATGTGGTTCCCAGAGGACATGGAGACTGACGCATTGCCAGAAGATCTGGTAGCAGAGTTTGTTCGCGAGAAGCTCTTGTTAAATCTTCGTCAAGAAGTTCCCCATTCCGTTGCCGTTGTTTGTGATTCCTATGAGGTAGCAACAGATGGTCACCTCTCTATTTCTGCCACTATTTTGGTTGAGCGAGAAGGACAAAAGGGCATCGTAGTTGGCCAGGGCGGCTCCATGATTAAACGCGTTGGCGTCGAGGCTAGAAAAGACCTGGAGAAACTGTTTGGTCGCAAGGTTTATCTTGACCTGCAGGTGCGCGTTCAGCCTCTCTGGAGACGTGATGCCAACGAGATTAAGCGCCTGGGCTACTCAACTGAGGACTAGTTGTGCCCGGTAGAAAGACTACGCGTCTTAAAGCAATTGTGCTTGATAGAACAAAACTCGCTGAGCAAGATCTCATCTTAACCATGCTCTCCGATTCGGGAGAAGAACGTCGCGCTGTCGCAAAGGGCGCTAGAAAGCCAGGTGGCCGCTTTGCCGCCCGCGTTGAACTGTTTTGTGAGCTAGACGTACTGCTGGCAGAAGGTCGCTCGCTTGACATCTTGTCCGAGGCAACCTTGCTTGAGCCGCATGCATCACTGCGCGGAGATCTTTCTAAGGTAGCTGCTGCGTCGGCAATCTGTGAAGTCGCACGTCTTTCGTGTATCGACGGCTTCGAAGACGCGTTTCTCTATCCACTTCTTTCTCGTGCTCTCAGGGCCTGCGAAGAAGTAGCTGACGAGAAACACTTAGATCTTGTTGTTGCTGCTTATGTGTTTAAGGTTTTGGCACACGAAGGCTGGCGCCCTGAGTTGGAATCGTGCATTGCCTGTGGAGATGAAGCTCTGACGTATTTCTCGCCAGCTGCTGGTGGCGCATTGTGTGGAAGTTGTGCGCATGAGATTGAGGGAGCTATTGAGGTAGACTCGCTTGAGCTCTCGTGGTTGTCGTCGCTTCTAAAACTTACCTTTGACCAGCTTGTTGTTGCCGAGATTGCTCCAGAAACTGCGCTCTTTTTGCTCACAAGTGCGCATATTTGGGCAGCCACACACCTTGAGGCGCGTCTCAAGGCATTTGAATTTCTGCTGAGTATCTAGTTGAAGTGGATTTTTACTAGCAAAGTTCACCAGTAACTGGTATCCTCTTGTAGGTTATTTCCTTGTTCTTAGGGGCTAGTCACTGCCGGCTACCTTCTCAGTACAAGGAGTATTCAACGCGAAAGGCGGTTTATTATGGCAGTAACTAAGGATCGTAAGGCTGAGCTCATCAAGCAGTACGGCAAGGACGAGAAGGACTCCGGTTCCGCACAGGTTCAGGTTGCTCTTCTTACTGAGCGTATTCGTCAGCTCACCGACCACATGAAGTCCCACCAGAAGGACTTCCACACTCGTCGTGGTCTTCTGATGCTCGTTGGTAAGCGTCGTCGTCTTCTTTCTTACATCAAGTCGAACGACATTGAAGAGTACCGTACTCTTATTGCTTCCCTGGGTATCCGCGACAACATCCAGTAAGTTGGCTTTTTAGGGCGCCGTCTGGCGCCCTTTATGTTTGAGGCCCGTTTGCAATGGGGCAAACGGAGATAGAAGAGGAAAGAAATGACTAAAGTAACTCACGAATTTGACCTCTATGGTAAGCACTACACCCTTGAGGCTGGTGAGCTCGCAAAGCAGGCAACAGGTGCCTGTATCGTTAAGTGCGGCGATTCCACCGTACTTCTCACTGCAGTGGTTTCCAAGGAGCGTAAGGATTACGACTTCTTCCCACTGACTGTTGATTTTATTGAGAAAATGTACGCAGTTGGTCGCGTTCCTGGTGGATACCTCAAGCGTGAGGCTCGTCCATCCGAGAAGGCAACCCTTACTGCTCGTATGATTGACCGTCCTCTGCGCCCATCCTTCCCAGATGGCTTCCGCAATGAGGTTCAGATTGTTGCAACTTCTCTTGTTGCTGATCAGGTAAATGCTGTTGATACCATCTCTGTCATGGGCGCATCTGCTGCCCTGGCCGTTGGTGGCGTTCCTTTTGAGGGACCACTTGCGTGCGTCCGTATTGGCCGCAACGCTGATACCGGTGAGTTCCTGGTTAACCCAACCTATGAAGAGCGTGATCACTCTGACCTTGATCTTGAGCTTGGCGGTTCTTCCACCTTTATTTCCATGCTTGAGGCTGGTGCAGATGAGATTTCCGAAGAGGATATGCTCTCCGCTATGGCATTTGGTCAGGAAGCAATTGCAGCCTTCTGCGAGGAGCAGAAGAAGTTTATTGCTAAGTGGGAAGAGGTTAACGGCCCTATCGTCAAGCGTGAGTACATCCTTGACGAGCCAATTGCTGAGGTCCATGACCGCATCTTTGCTTACTATGACCAGATGAGTGCTGCTCTTAAGGACGCTGACAAGCAGTCCCGTATGCAGAAGGTTGCTGACCTGATGGACGAGATTAAGGCTCAGTTCACCGAGGAGGAGCAGGAGCTTTGGAGCCGCGCTATTGCCGTTGAGCTCAAGGGTCTTGAGAAGCACGCTATGCGCGTTATGGTTGTTGAGACCGGCGAGCGCGTTGACGGCCGTGTGGCTAACGAGATTCGTCCAATCATGGTCAAGCCTGATTACCTGCCACTTGTTCACGGCTCTGGTCTTTTCCAGCGTGGTCAGACTCAGGTTCTCTCCATTTGTACACTTGGCATGCTCAACGAGTGGCAGCGTCTTGACACCATTGAGCCAATGGATGGCAAGCGCTACATTCACCACTACAACTTCCCACCATTCTGCACCGGTGAGACTGGCCGTATGGGCAGTCCAAAGCGCCGCGAGATTGGTCACGGAGCTCTTGCAGAGCGCGCACTTCTGCCTGTCATTCCTTCCGAGGAAGAGTTCCCTTACACCATCCGTGTTGTCTCTGAGGTAATGGAGTCCAATGGTTCTTCTTCCATGGCTTCTACCTGCGGTTCTACGCTTTCCCTTATGGACGCAGGCGTTCCTCTGAAGCGTCCTGTTTCTGGTGTTGCAATGGGTCTTATCCAGGAGAACGGCAAGACTGTTGTTCTTACCGATATCCAGGGTCTTGAGGACTTCCTCGGCGACATGGACTTCAAGGTCTGCGGTACCACCAAGGGTATTACCGCAATGCAGATGGACAACAAGGCAACTGGTCTTACTCCAGAGATTCTGCGCAGCGCACTTCTCCAGGCTCAAGAGGGCCGTATGTTCATTCTGAACAAGATGCTCGAGCAGATTCCTGCACCTCGTACTGAGACCAAAGAGACCGCTCCACAGATTATCTCGCTTTCCATTCCAACCGATAAGATTCGCGACGTCATTGGCTCTGGCGGCAAGGTTATCCGTGGTATCCAGGAGGATACGGGCGCAACCGTTGACATCCAGGAGGATGGCACCGTCTTTATCGCTGGTACTAACGGTGCTGCCGAGGCTGCTGCAGAGCGCATCAAGGCTATTGTTAAGGTTCCAGAGGTAGGTGAGGAGTACACTGGCCGCGTTGTTGGCCTTCAGCCATTCGGCGCCTTTGTTGAGCTCCTTCCTGGCAAGGACGGTCTGCTTCATATTTCCCGCGTTGCACAGGGACGTGTCGAGAAGATCGAGGATGTCCTGGCTGTTGGCGACGAGGTTAAGGTTCAGGTCCTTGAGGTAGACGAGAAGGGCAAGATTTCTCTTGACCGTCTTGATAAGCCAGAGGCACCACAGGGTGCTCCAAAGAAGGACCGTGAGGAGCGTCGCCCACGTCGTCAGAACGACAACGGCAACTCTGAGCGCAGGCAACCACGTCGTCACCACGACGCATAAGGCACGCTCAAACTCAATGGGTTTCTCGCCACGCGAGGTCTTATAAAACATGAGGTATTGAAGAGAGCTTCGATGCATGTCGGAGCTCTCTTGTTATTCTGTTGAGATTTTGATTCTTTGGGAATATATAGCGTAATACGTGCAGATTTTTTATATAATTAAACAACATGTAGATTTTGCAAAAAGTCTTCTAGACGGCCCTTTGGGTTGCGTCTGTTATAGAAAGTTTTTGAAAGGAAAGCGTTTTAATGCCTAAGAAAGACCCAGCTCTTAAAGTCATTCCTATGGGCGGACTTGATGGCATTGGCAAGAACATGACCGTTTTTGAATACGGTAATGATATGGTGCTTGTTGATGCTGGTTTGATGTTCCCAGATGACGAACAGCCTGGTATTGACCTAGTTTTGCCAGACTACACCTATGTACTTGAAAATGAAGATAAGCTTCGCGGTATTTTGATTACCCACGGTCACGAGGATCACATTGGTGCTCTTCCGTACCTGCTTATGGATCTTACTCGTAAGGTGCCAATCTATTCCAGTAAGCTCTCGCTTGGCTTTATTGAAGGCAAGCTTGCTGAGCACAAGATTGTGGGCACCAAGCTTCGTGAGGTTACTGATGGCTCAAAGGTCCAGCTTGGAGCCTTTGACATCACGTTCTTCTCGATGACCCACTCTATTCCTGCGGCTTTTGGTATTCATATGAAGACTCCTGCAGGAACGCTTATTCACTCTGGTGACTTTAAGCTTGATCAGACTCCAATTGATGGCGTGCGTCCAAATTATGCGGCTATCACCAAGTTTGGCTCCGAGGGCCTTGACCTGCTGTTGTCTGACTCAACCAACGCTAATCGCCCTGGTATGACTCCATCCGAGGCTTCTGTTGGTGCGGCGCTTCGTCACATCATCAAGAATGCAACTGGTCGCGTCTTTGTTGCGTCGTTCTCAAGCCACATTCACCGCCTGCAGCAGGTGTGCGATGCCTCTGTTGCGGTAAAGCGTAAGGTTGTTGTTACCGGTCGCTCTATGATTACCAACACAAAGGTTGCGCGTGAGCTTGGCTACCTCAACATTGCCGATAAAGACATCATTGATGCGTACGATGTTGATAAACTCGCAGATGATCGCATTGTTGTTCTGTGCACCGGTTCCCAGGGAGAGCCTCTGAGTGCTTTGGCACGCATGGCAAACGGAGAGCACAAGTCGCTTTCCATTCGTCCTCAGGACACCGTAATCATCTCTGCAACGCCAGTTCCAGGTAACGAGAAGAGCGTTCAGTCCATCATCAACGCTCTCTCTAAGATTGGTTGCGAGATTTACGACAAATCAAAGGCACTTGTCCACGTTTCTGGCCATGGTAGCCAGGAAGAGCTCAAGCTTATGCTTGGTATGGCTCGTCCAAAGAACTTCATGCCTGTTCACGGTGAAGCTGTTCACCTGCGCGCACATGCAGAGCTTGCTCAGCAGATGGGTGTTCCCGCTAACCGCATTTTCATTCTGGATAACGGCGACACGCTTGAGATGAGAAACGGCAAGGTTACTCGTGGTCAGACGGTTGAGTCTGGCGTAGTGTACGTTGACGGCCTCTCTGTCACCGACGCTAACCCTGTTGTTCTTCGTGACCGTCAGCGTCTTTCCCAGGACGGCATTGTCACCGCTGTGGTAACCCTTGTTGGTCGCAATCTCAAGCCAGGTGTTGTTGAGATTTCTGGTCGCGGTGTTTCATTTGCTGATGATGATGAGCTTATGAATGACGCACAAAATCTTGTGAGAAATTCAATTGAGAAGGCCTCTAAGTCCGAAGGCGCAAACATTGAAGCAATGAGAAAGAGCGTTCGTAATGCCCTTTCTAACTTCCTTTGGAGCAAAACTCGTACTCGACCAATGGTTATTCCGGTCATTATGGAGGTATAGGCCCAATGCCCTCTAAACGCACTTCAAACGCAGCAAAAAGAAACTCTAGAAACGCCGCTTCTGCCCAGGCAGTAGGCTTAAGCCTACTGCAGAACGACATCATAGGTGTTGTTCTTGCAGTGGTTGCTATTGCCATGTTTTTGTCCATTATTGTCCCTTCTAACGCTGTTATTACCAGCGCGATGGGTCATGGACTCAAACTTTGCTTTGGTACGGGAGCGCTTCTTTTTCCCATTGCAGTTTTTGTCTTTGCTATGACCTTTTTTATGCGTGATGATCAGGGAATTTCTACGCGTATTGCTATTGGTCTAACGCTGGACGTTCTTGCTGCCCTTGCTCTTATTTCACTTAACTTCCCCGGTGCCGAGGCTGCTCCAGATATGCTTTTGGGCACAAAAGTCCTAGAGGCTGCCGGCGGTTATGTGGGCGGCGGTATTGCTTGGGTTTTGCTGCGCTTTGTTGGCCGCGTGGTGGGCAATGTCCTTTTGGTTGGCTTTATTATTGCCGGTGTTGTTATCTGCGGCTTCTCCATCTCTGACATGGTTGAGCGCGTAAGCTTCCGCCTGGATGAAGCGCGCGAGAATCATCGCTACCGCAAAGAAGAGCGTGCTCTTGCAAAAGAAGAGGCGCTCTACGCTGCAAATGCTCCACAGCCTGCAAAGAAGCAGGGTAGACGTGGCGCAAATAACCAGTCTTCTCTCTTTGACGAGACCGGTGAAGGGGAGACCACGTATCTGGGCAATCGCAAGACTTCTGTCATTAAGCGTGATGCCCGTCTTTACGAGGAAGAAGAGGCGCAAGAGGATGCAGGAGATGCTCCAACTACGCTCATTGATAAGGCTAAGAATAAGCTTCGTTCTAAGAAGAAAGACCAGCCAGACGATGCAGTTGTCGAGAAAAACGATGTTGCTGTAGCCGATGTTGCTCCTACAACAAAACAGGCTAAACCTAAGAGCAAAGCTAAAACGACACCCGATTTTCTCGCCACACCTGACCAGCTTAAAAGGCCAGGTGACGACGATGAGTCGTATGAGCTGCCACCATTTACCATTCTGAAGACAAACAAGAACTCGGCCACTTCTGCCGTAAGCGATGATGAGCTTGAAGCTACTGCTCAGAGACTCCAGGCTACGCTTGAGGAGTTTGGCCTTTCCAGCCAGGTGGTTGGTTGGACTGCAGGTCCTTCTGTCACTACGTTTAAGATTTCGATGGGCGAGGGTGAGCGCGTCAACAAGATCACCAATCTTGAGGACGATATTGCGCTTTCACTTGCGGCAAAGTCCGTTCGTATTTTTGCACCAATTCCGGGAACTTCTCTAGTTGGTATTGAGATTCCTAACGAGAAAGCCCAGGCAGTCAATTTGGCTGATGTTCTGCCCTTTGCAAAGGGCGGTCCTCTTGAGTGTGCCTTTGGTCGCGATTCTGAGGGCAAGCCAATTGTTGTTGACCTTGCCAGCCTTCCTCACTTGCTGGTAGCAGGTACTACCGGTTCTGGTAAGTCTGTCCTGCTCAATGCTATTGTCATGTCTATGCTCATGCGTGCAACTCCAGAGCAGGTCCGCCTTATTATGGTTGACCCGAAGCGCGTTGAGTTTACGGGTTACGCTGGCCTTCCTCACCTGTACGTTCCAGTTGTTACTGAGCCAAGGCAGGCAGCAAGTGCCCTTCAGTGGGGCGTCACCGAGATGGAGCGCCGCCTGAAGGTATTTGAGCACTACAAAGTGCGTGACATTAAGACGTACAACAGAAATGTTGATGGCGATAAGTACGCTGATATGGAGAATCCTCCAAAGCACATGCCGTACTTTGTCATTGTCATCGACGAGCTTGCTGACCTTATGATGGTTGCGGGCAAAGACGTTGAGTCTTCCATTGTTCGTATTGCTCAGCTTGGTCGTGCTGCAGGTATTCACCTGATTGTTGCAACGCAGCGTCCTTCTGCAGACGTCGTAACTGGTCTGATCCGTGCAAACATTGATAACCGCGTTGCACTCTCCGTTGACAACTCTTTGAACTCTCGCATTATTCTGGATCAAAAGGGCGCAGAGCAGCTGCTTGGTAAGGGTGACATGCTGGTTAAACTCCGTGGTAAGAAGCCTAATCGCGCTCAGGGTTGTTGGGTTTCTGACGAGGAGATTGAGGAGACCGTTAAGTACATCCGTACTCAGCGCACCGCAGAATATCACGACAATATCTTGACCGTTGCAACTCCAACACAGGCCGATGGCGTTGGGGGAGTTGGCGGTATGGCACAGGCAGATGATCCACTTATTTGGGAAGCTGCGCGCATTATTGTGGATTCTCAGCTAGGTTCTACATCTAGTTTGCAAAGAGCGCTCTCTGTTGGGTATGCTCGTGCTGGTAGAATTATGGATATGCTTGAGGCAAAGGGTGTTGTTGGCCCTGCTAACGGATCAAAGCCTCGAGAAGTTCTTATTGATAAAGAAGCTCTTGAAGAGCTCAAAGTTCAAGACGCTGCCTATAGGGAGGTAGAGTAAGCATGCCACGCCCTCGTTTTAGTGAGATGCTCGTAGAACGTAGACGTCAACTCGGACTTTCTATCACGCAAGCATCAAAGATTCTCCGCCTCAAAGAGCAGGCACTTATTGCTTTTGAGGAAGGCGATTTTAAGAACATGCCGCAGAGTGGTTATGCTCAGGGCATGCTTTCTTCGTATGCTCGCTACCTGGGACTTAATCCGCGCGAGATTGTAGACCTCTTTCAGGAAGAGAGCTACGAGTTTGAAAACGGCACCTATTCTCATGAGCTGCGCCGTCGTACGCGCGATACCCAGTCTGGTCGTGGTATTGCTGGTTATGACGTCGTAAACGAGTCCGGTAGCAGGCCAAAGGCATACGTACAGTACCACGGTCTTCTCCCCACATCGGGAGGACCAGCTGGCGATATGGGCGCATTTGCAACTACCTCTGGTGTACGCTTCAGACAAACCGGTGTACCTCTGGGTGCTCAGGCATCTGAAGAGGACGCTGGCGGCTACTCATATTCTCGTTACGCCACAGGTCATGCGTATAACGCCGGCATTGAAGAGGCTTCTCGCCAGAAGACCATGGCAAGTCGTACACGTGGTGGCGTTCAGCGCAGACGTGTAGGTATTGCGGGCGTTAGCATGCCAGCTTATAAAGACGATGTAACCAGAAGAACTGTTGCTCCAAGCGATTACACCGATGACCTTCGCTATGACAATGTAACTGATCCTTATGAGCGAGCATCAACTATTTCTGGTCGTCGTGGCTCTAGAAATATTGCGCAGGTAGATAGGCCTAATGTTCGCCGTCGCCAGCCATCTAGCGCCGCTGCTCAGCAACGTCGCGCTCCTCAAAGACCAGGCGTTATGGGAGCACTTCAGAATTATTTCTCTGATACAGGACGCACCATTGCTACCGTATTTGCTCTTGTTGTTGTGATTATTACTGCAGTTTTGCTGTTTAGCGTTCGCTCTTGTATGACCGCACGAACCACACCTACCGCAACAAAGACGGTAAGCGTTAACAACTCAACAACTGATTCTTCTAAGAATTCCACTACCACAAATAGCAACACGGACACCTCTAAGAAGGATTCTGCTGACGCTTCTAAGAGCACCACTACAACTGAGCCAAAGAAGGAAGAGACTCCTAAGCAGACTACCGTAGTGGTTACTGTTGCGGATGGTCAGACCAGTTGGGTTGAGATTACCGTTGACGGCAAGAGTGTTGAGGCTGACGCTATTACCGGCCCATGGTCTCAGACATACACCGTCACTGACTCCATGACCGTTCTTGCAGGTACTCCTGGTGCTGTTGCGGTAACCGTTAATGGTACTGCTAAGCCATTTGACGCAAATGCTTCTGGTATTGGTACTTTGACCATTCAGGGTACTAAGCCTGCTGACGCTAACGGAGCAAACGCTTCAGGAACTCAAACAAACAGCACGTCAACAACTACAACTAGCGGAACTTCTGGCACAACTAACAACCAGAATTCCAACAGCAATTCACACAATAACTAAACGCCATGGGGCGAGAAGTTCTTCTCGCCCTGAATATACGGAGGGGAAATGGCTAAAGAATCAAGCTTTGACGTTGTGTCTGAAGTAGACATGATGGAAGTTGATAATGCATTTCAGCAGGCAGCTCGTGAGCTAACTCAGCGCTACGACCTTAAGGATTCTGGTGCAACACTTGAGCTCTCAAAGAAAGAGGGTAAGTTCACTATTGAGGCTCCTGCAGACTTTGTAGCATCTCAGGTGAGGGATGTTCTTGGCTCCAAGCTGGTAAAGCGCGGAATTGATCTTACCGCTATTCGTTGGGGAGACCCCATTCCAGCAGCAGGTTCTACCGTGCGTCAAATTGGCTCTATTGTTTCTGGTATTGACCAGGAAACTGCCAAGAAGATCGCTAAAGATATTCGTGATATGAAAGTTAAGGCTAAGGCAACCGTTGAGGGCGATAAGCTGCGTGTTTCTAGCGCTTCTCGCGATGTTCTTCAGTCTGTGATTGCAAGCCTTAAGGAGAAAGACTATGGCCAGCCCCTCCAGTTCAACAACTATCGATAGGGGCTATAACGTCCTATACATCACGTTAGGATGCGCTAAAAACGAGGTTGATACAGACCGCATGCGTGCGCGTCTTTTGGCCTCTGGTTTTGGTGAAGTTGCAGACCCAGAGTCAGCAGATGTTGCAATTATCAATACCTGCTCGTTCTTGGCTTCTGCAACAGAAGAGTCCATTGAGACTACCCTTGAGATTGCCGAAGGCGCTTCTGAGGGAGTGCGTAAGCTGCCCATTATTATGTGTGGCTGCGTGCCTTCTCGTTACGGTGCAGAACTTAATGAGCAGCTTCCTGAGGTTGCTGCCTTTGTTCCTGCAGATCAAGAAGATGGCATTGTGAGCGTTGTCGCAGACGTTTTGAATATTCCTGAGCCAACGCAGTCTATTGTTGCCGCTCACGGCATGTTGCGCACCATTGATGGCGCTAGTGCGTTTGTAAAGATTTCTGAGGGCTGTGACAGATTCTGCGCTTTCTGCGCTATTCCGTATATTCGTGGCCACTATCACTCAAGACCTGCTGAAGAGATTCTCCAAGAGGTTTATGAACTGATGGAGGGCGGTGTTCGTGAGGTTATTTTGATTGGCCAGGACACTGGTATCTGGGGCTCGGATATGCCTGATACAGCAGATGGCCAGACTCTAACGCTTGCTAAGCTTATGCAGCAGGTTGCTGAGGTAGTTCGTCCCTATAAGGGATGGATTCGCGTTTTGTATCTGCAGCCAGAAGGTATGACCGATGAGCTTATCAGCACCATTCGCGATACACCTGAGGTGCTACCTTACATTGATATTCCAATTCAGCACTGCAACGAGCGTATTCTTAAGCGCATGGGTCGCTCCGGCTCTACGCAAGAGCTTCGTGAGCTTTTTGATCGCCTCAGAACAGAGATTCCTGGTATGGTTCTCCGTACCACGGGAATGTGTGGTTTCCCAGGTGAGACTGATGATGAATCAGATGAGCTCTACGATTTTATTCAGGAGCAGGAGTTTGATTACACATCCGTCTTTACCTATTCACCAGAAGAGGGAACTCTTGGTGCAAAGATGTCTGATCAGGTTCCAGATGAGGTAAAGATTGAGCGCACTCAGCGCCTGCTTGACCTTGTTGAACAGCTCGGTTTTGCAGCCACCGCTCGTCACGTTGGCGAGCGCTGTGAGGTCATTATTGACGGAATTGAAGAATCTGACGAGGGCACTGAGCTTATCGGCCACACGTGGTTCCAGGCTCCAGACTGTGATGGCGCTGTTCACATTGCAGAGGGAGAGGCGGCAGTCGGAGATATTGTCCTTTGTGACCTGGTAGATTCTTTCTGCTATGAAATGATTGGCGAAATTGTAGACACTTCAGACACACAGTCTGGCGAGAAAACCGTTTAGTTGGGGATAGGTCATGTCATTAAAGACAATTTGGACACCTGCAAATATTGTTACCTGTGCTCGTGTGGTCTTAGTGCCCTTTTGGCTTCTCTTGGCGCAGCTTTTAGGTGTATCTCTGGCAGATTCTCTGGCAACACCTGGTTTTAACCTCGGAGCTTTTCTTGTTTTTATCGGCTATGTTGTCATTTCTTTGACCGATAAGCTTGATGGTTACCTTGCTCGTAGTAGAAATGAAGTTACTACCTTTGGCAAGTTCTTAGATCCAATTGCCGATAAACTTGCTGTTGTTGTAGCTCTTTTTGTACTTCTAGAGTGGCATATGGTTTCTCCTTGGGTGCTCTTAGTGATTGTTGCACGTGAGTTTTTGGTATCGGGCCTTAGGATGGTTGTTGCTTCAAAGGGAGTTGTTATTGCAGCTTCTGACTTGGGTAAGTGGAAGACCGCAACAACTATGGTTGCTATCTGCGGTTTACTCTTCTTGCCGAGTATTCCTGGTGGAATGATTCAGGATGTTTTGCTCTTTATATTCAACACATCTATGTGG
>JABZHU010000009.1:0-18298 GCA_015258705.1 Atopobium sp.
ATCTCAGTGTTCGCAGCCGGTTGCGCGCATGTTCGCGCTGTTTGCGCTGGTCGCGGCTGGTCGTGCGCGTTCGCCGAGCTTCGCAGCCGATTACGCTGGTTGCGCGGCCGGTCGGCGCGGGGTGCGCTCGCAGCCACGCGTCCGCCGACGCGCCGACGCGCCGACGCGACCGCCGCGCCGCCGTGCTACTTGACGCCGGCTTTCTTCTTGGCGCGCTCGATAGCAGCCATCTGCTCCTCGGAAAGCCTAATGGAACCGTAATCTTTTCCGTGGTCAGGCGCGGTGCGACCAAGATCGCCCAGGTTAGCGCCAGTTGCTTCCAGTGCAGACATGTGGTGCGAAGAGCAAGAGTGGCCGCCTTCGCGAACAACGGAATCCAGGCCAAACTTGTCGCGGCCAGTATACGGCATGGTTGCTTCGTTGGTAACTGGATCGTCAGCGTTTTCTAGTTTGAACTCGCCGTTTACGCCGTTCTTGTAGTTCTCCTTAGCCACCGAAATCATCAGCTTAATACGGTTGAGCTGGTTAACCTCGGACGCGCCTGGGTCGTAGTCGACGGCAACAATGTTGGACTCGGGGTGCATCTGGCGCAGGCGCTTGATGACTGCCTTACCAACGACGTGGTTGGGTAGGCAGGCAAATGGCTGAGCGCAGACGATGTTTGGCGTGCCCGTCTCAATGAGGTCGCACATCTCAGCGGTGAGCAGCCAACCCTCGCCCATCGTATTGCAGAGCGAAAGGATCTGACCAGCCTTCTCGGCCAGCTCATCGATGTTGGGGTACGGCTCAAAGCGCTCGGACTTCTCCAGCATCTTGTTGATTGGCGCGCGCAGGCCCTGGACCATCTTGATGCCCGCGATGTGCGTCATGCGGCTCTTGAACGAAGTGCCCAGCTCCTTGTGCGTGTTGATCGCGTTGGAGAGGCCAAACAGGAAGAAGTCGACCAGGCCCGGAACGTTAGCCTCGCAGCCTTCGGACTCGATGACCTTGACCAGCTCATTGTTAGCCGTTGGATGGAACTTAACCAGAATCTCGCCAACGACGCCAACGCGCGGCTTCTGGCGGTCATTGACCACGGGCAGGCTGTCAAACAGCTCAATGGTACGCTGGCACTGCTTGTAGAATTCCTTGCGAGAAATTCCGTTGATCTTGGAGCGTGTATCGGCCATGAGCTGGTCATACAGCTCATTTGCGGAACCCTTAACAGCCTCGTAGGGACGAACGCGATACAGCAGCTGCATAATCAGGTCGCCGTACAGGAGCGCGTAAACTGCCTTGATGAGCAAATCGGGCTTGAACAGCTTGAATCCTGGGTTATCCTCGTCAAGGCCAGAAGCGGCGGAGACAGAAATGACCGGAATCTCTGGATGACCTGCGTCTTTGAGCGCCTTACGAATCAGCGCAATGTAGTTGGTTGCACGGCAGCCACCGCCGGTCTGCGAAATCAGAACTGCGGTCTTTGTCAGATCGTACTTGCCGGAAAGCACTGCCTCCATGATCTGGCCCGTGACCAGGATAGATGGGTAGCAGATGTCGTTGTTGACGTAACGAAGGCCCATGTCAACGGCGCCCTGGTCAACCGAAGGCAGCAGCACAACGTTGTAGCCCGCACCCTTCAGCAGCTCCTCTACCAGCTCAAAGTGGATCGGCGCCATCTGCGGAGCCAGGATGGTGTAGCCCGCTTCCTGCATCTCCTTGGTGTAGCGAACCTTCTCGTAAGCTGCGGATTCTGCCTCGCGGTACACCGGCGCGCGGCGAGAAGAACTAGCGCTTCTGGCCTTTTCCAGAGAGCCGTCGGCCATGCGAACGCCCTGTGGAACAGCCTCGGTAACCAGGCCAGCAGCTGCAAGTCGCTCGAGCTCTGCCTGCTGCTCGTTTAAAGCAGCCATCAAGGAGCGGATACGAATGCGCGCAGCGCCCAAGTTGGAGACCTGGTCAACCTTGAGCATGGTGTAAATCTTGCCCGAAGCCTCAAGAATCTCCTGGACCTGGTCGGTAGTCAGCGCGTCAAGGCCGCAACCAAACGAGAAGAGCTGGATGAGGTCCAGGTCGTTTCGGGATGCAACAAAGCGAGCCGCACGATACAGACGCGAGTGGTACATCCACTGGTCAACGATACGGATTGGGCGCTCAGGCATCATTTTATGAGCAATGGAATCCTCGGTGAGAACAGCAAAACCAAACGAAGAGACCAACTCAGGGATAGCGTGGTTAATCTCTGGGTCGTTGTGGTATGGGCGACCTGCAAGAACAATACCGTGAGCGTCGTGCTCCTCAATCCACGCAAGAGCCTCATCACCTGCGCGGTGCATCTGGTCCTTGACGTTGATATCTTCCTGCCATGCAGCCTCAACAGCGGCGTCAATTTCGGCGCGCGTGATGTGCTCGCCACGGAAGCGACCCTTACCTACCTGGGCGTCCTTCTCGCGCTGTTCGCTGATGAGCTCGTACAAACGACGCTTGAGCTCGTTCTTCTTGTCATACGGAATGAACGGAGCCATGTACTGGATGGAAGGATCGGAGAGTTCGTCCACGTTGAGGCCCAGCGCCTGAGGGTAGCTCATGACAATTGGGCAGTTGTAGTGGTTGGTTGCGGAGTCGTCCTCCTTGCGCTCCCAACGAATGCATGGCATCCAAATGAAGTCTGGGTCCTTGGCCAGCAGATTCATGATGTGGCCGTGGGAAAGCTTCGCAGGATAGCAGGCGGACTCGGAAGGCATGGACTCGATGCCCATGTCGTACGTCTTTGCGGTGGTCTGGTCGGACAAAATGACCGAGAAGCCCAGCTTAGTGAAAAACGTGTGCCAGAACGGATAGTTCTCGTACATGTTCAGCGCGCGAGGAATACCAACGGTGCCGCGAGGTGCCTCGTCTGCAGGAAGCGACTCGCGATCAAACAGCAGCTTATTTTTGAACGCAAAGACGTTTGGTGCCTCGTTCTTCTTAGCGCCGCGCTTCTTACCTGCGCCTTTCTCGCAACGGTTACCGGTGATAAACCTGTGGCCGCTGCCAAAGTCGTTGATGGTAAGCATGCAGCTGTTAGGGCAGATGCGGCAGTGCGTGTTGGTAAGTTTGACCTGTAGGTTGTCGATGGACTCGCGGTCTAGCAGGGTGGATACGCCGTCAATACCTGCACGGTCGCGGGCGAGAAGGGCGGCGCCGTAGGCACCCATAACGCCTGCAATGTCTGGACGGATGACGTCCCTGCCAGTGAGCAGCTCAAAGGCGCGGAGCGTTGCGTCGGACATGAAGGTGCCGCCCTGAACGATGCAGTGTTCGCCAATCTCGCTAAAGTCGCGGAGCTTGATGACCTTGAACAGGGCGTTCTTGATGACGGAGTACGAAAGACCAGCAGCAACGTCGCCGATGGTTGCGCCCTCTTTCTGCGCCTGCTTAACGCGGGAGTTCATGAAGACGGTACAACGGGAGCCCAGGTCAACAGGAAGCTTTGCCTTGGTTGCAGCGGTTGCAAACTCGCGGACGTCCATCTTCATGGAGTCGGCGAAGGACGCAATAAAGGAACCGCAGCCCGCAGAGCATGCCTCGTTCAGCATAATGTGCTCGATGACACCGTCTTTGACCTGCAGACACTTCATGTCCTGGCCACCAATATCAAGAATGAAATCAACGTCTGGGACAAATGCCTTGGCGCCGCGCAGGTGAGCAACGGTCTCAATCTCGCCAGAGTCTGCGCGCAGGGCCTCGATCAGGATGCCCTCGCCATAACCAGTGGTTGTGACGTGGCCGATGATGCAGTCGGAAGGCATCTCGTCGTAGATGGAGTCCATAATCTTGCGAGCGGTGCCCAGGATGTCGCCGTTGTTATTGTCGTACCAGGTGTAAAGCAGCTCGCCCTTCTCGCCAACAACAGCAGCCTTCATAGTGGTAGAACCTGCGTCGATGCCGATGAACACGCGGCCGTGGTAGTTGGCCAGCTGGCCTTTGGGGACTACCTCTTGATCGTGGCGGGCT
This sequence comes from Atopobium sp., assembly GCA_015258705.1. Taxonomy (GTDB): domain Bacteria; phylum Actinomycetota; class Coriobacteriia; order Coriobacteriales; family Atopobiaceae; genus Lancefieldella. The sequence goes on from JABZHU010000009.1 coordinate 3,973, forward strand.
TTGAAGTCGTCAAAGTCCTGCTGGGTAGCAAAGAGTGGGTCCAGACGAGCAACCTCGGAGCCCTGGATGTCCTTGAGGTTGTCCAGTGCCTCCATGACCTGCGTAAAGGTGATTGGTCGATCGGACTCGCCCGCCAGAGCAGCGCCCGTTGCAACAAAGAGGTGGGCGTTCTTTGGCAAGACGATGTGCTCGTCGTCCAGGTTAAGCGTGATGTAGAAGCGACGGCGCAGCTCAGAGAGGTACTGCAGAGGGCCGCCGAGAAATGCGACGTAGCCGCGGATGGGGTGACCACAAGCCAAGCCAGAAACGGTCTGGTTTGCAACAGCTTGGAAGATGGAAGCAGCGATGTCGGCAGGAGCGGCACCCTCGTTGAGCAGCGGCTGAACGTCGGACTTAGCAAAAACGCCGCAGCGAGATGCAATTGGGTAGATCTGCTTGACGTCTTTTGCCAGCTCATTGAGGCCAGTTGCGTCGGTCTTGAGGAGAGACGCCATCTGGTCGATAAACGCACCAGTACCACCTGCGCATGTACCGTTCATGCGCTGCTCAATGCCGTTGTCAAAGTAGATGATCTTTGCGTCCTCGCCGCCCAGCTCAATGGCAACGTCGGTCTGAGGGATCAGCGTCTCAACAGCGCGCTTGGAAGCGATAACCTCCTGGACAAACTCCAGGTCAAGCCATTGCGCCAGCAGCATTCCGCCGGAACCGGTGATTGCGGCGTACATGGGTGTCTCGCCAATGTGCTTCTGAGCTTTGATAAACAGGGAGCGCGCAGTTGCGCGAACGTCAGTGTGGTGGCGCTCGTAGTTTGCGTAAACCAGCGTGCCGTCCTCATCGATGACGGACAGCTTTACGGTTGTGGAACCAACGTCGATGCCCAGCATAAGATGGGCCTGAGACAGGTCAAGTGGGACGTTTGGTGCCAGCTCGGCACCATTCTCTACCAGCTCAAACTTTGGACTAATCATTGTTTTCCTCTCCGAGAACAAGAGTTGCAAGCGCAAAACGTGGAACGTCTAGCTTGATTGGCTTGCCGTACAGATCGCCAGGTGCAACAAACATGAGGCCGGTCATAAGGCCCGCCATCTGCTCGTCGCTCTCGCGCATGCCGCCGATTAACCAGCGGATAAGGACGCCGACCTCGGCAGAAATTGCAAAGGTCAGATAGTAGTCAAAGAAGGGACCAAGTGCGCGTGGATCAAGATCGTGCAGGGCGCGCTGGGCGATAACCTCGTGTACCAGGTGTTTTAGCTTATCCTGGAACGCAGGGTCTCCACCGTTGCCCAGCAAGGGACGCAGGTAGAAGCCGTGTTTGCGAATGCTGCGAAGCATCTCCGTTGCGCCGGGGCATGGCTTGTAGGAGTCAATGGCCTCTCTGAGCTCAACAAGGTTGACGCGAGCAAGCTGCTCAACAGCAGGTCGCAGCTCTGCCAGCGCTTCCTTTTCGATGTGAAGCACCAGGTCAGGGATGTCTTTGTAGTGGGAATAAAAGGTTCGACGCGTGAGGCCAGCGCGCTCCGTTACGCCCGTGACGGTCACGGAGGTAAGATCGCCGGTTGCGTCTATCTCTTCTGCCAGGGCTTTTCTAAGCGCCGCGCGAGTTCTGGCGGTGCGTCGATCAAGCTTGCAAGCTGACAAAACAGCAGGTGCAGACAATGTTTGCGTCATACGTTTCTGAAGCCTCTCCTGGTTGCAGGTACGTACTGAGTGCGTGCGAGCAGCGCGGGCGCGGCGGGCACGACAAGCGTGCAGGCGCGACGCGGGCGCGACGGGCACGACAAGCGCGAGCGGCGCAACAACGCCGTACTTATTGCACATACTGAGTATTATTGCACACCCTGTGCAATAACTGCAACCTCGAGAAGACCGATTTTCTCGCCAGATTTACTTTGACCGCAAGGGTTCTATTTTGGCCTGCTAGCGCGCCTGATTTCTGCAAAGAATCTGTGGATTTTGCCTAAAACCATCAAAGAATCTGTGGATTTGCCTGATTTTGTTAAAGATTCGGTGGCTCAAATACAGATTCTTTGCACTTTTTAGGCGGGCTTTGAAGCATGCCCAAGGTGCCCTTCGATGGAGCCTGATTTTCTCGCCATGTCTGAATGATTTGCCGGAAAAGTGCACCAAGTCTGAGTGGTTTTGCCGGTTTTTCTCACCATGTCTGAGTAAATTTACTCAGACATGGTGCGCTTTTCAGGCTCGCATGACGCACCCGGCGAGAAACCCCGCGCACTCCCCGCCGGCGCTTCGCGCGCTTGACCTGCAAGTTTGCCTGCACACGACGCTGTTACCACACAAAAAAACCGGCGCTCACCTGCGTGAACACCGGTTTGACCTGCATGTTATGTGGAGCTTGGACCCCGTACGCTTACGCGAAGCGCTCGACGCCGTCCTTGGAGACACGCGCAAAGAACAGCGGCTCCAGCTCGGGAGCGTTCTCGCCAAAGACCAGAGCCTCGCGGAAGATGCGCTCGCCCTCATTAAGACGGCTTTCATCGCCGGTCAGAAGCGTTGCAATCACATCGTCCTTCTCGACATAATCGCCGGTCTTGCGCTCAAGGATAATACCAGCTGCTGGGTCGATTGGATCGCCCTTCTTCTCGCGGCCAGCGCCCAGAGCAACGGAGGAAATGCCCACCAGCTCAGCGTTCATGGACGTGATATATCCGCTGGTCTCGGCCACAATGTCGCGGCGGAATGGCGCAGCCTCGAACTTGGTGGTGTCGAAGATGACCTCGTCGGTGCCACCCTGAGCCTTGACCATCTGGGCAAGCTTAGCCAAGCCCTCGCCGTTTGCAATCTGCTGACGAGCCAGCTTGCGGCAGTCCTCAACACTTCCCTTACCTGCGAGATTAAGCATGTTTGCAGCAAGTTCAACGCAGACATCAGTCAGATCCTCAGGACCCTCGCCCTTAAGCGTGGCCACTGCCTCGATGACCTCGAGAGAGTTGCCCACGTTTTTGCCAAGAGGGCGATCCATGCCGGTGATCAGAGCCGCGGTAGTACGGCCGACGTGCTCGCCAATGGAAACCATGGCATCTGCCAGCTCAATTGCGGAATCGACATCCTTCATAAAAGCACCGGATCCGCACTTGACGTCCAGCAAAATGCAGTCGGAGCCGGAAGCAATCTTCTTGCTCATGATGCTCGATGCAATCAGAGGCACCGAGTCGACGGTTGCGGTAACGTCGCGCAGCGCGTAGAGCTTCTTGTCCGCGGGGACAAGATTGCCCGTCTGACCTGCAACGGCAACGCCAATCTCGGAGACCTGCTTGAAGAAGTCAGGCTCGGAAATCTCAATGGAAAGGCCTGGGATTGCCTCGAGTTTGTCCAGTGTACCGCCCGTGTGACCCAGACCACGACCGCTCATCTTGGCAACCTTGACGCCCAGAGATGCAACAATTGGAGCCACTACCAGCGTGGTTTTATCGCCAACGCCGCCGGTAGAGTGCTTGTCCACCTTGATACCAGGGATTGCCGAGAGGTCCATCATGTCGCCGGACTCGGCCATCGCCATGGTCAGGTGAGCTGTCTCGTGCGCGGTCATGCCCTTGTAGAAAATGGCCATCGCAAGTGCGGAGGCCTGATAATCGGGAATATCCCCAGCTACATAGCCCGAGACAAAGTAATCAATCTCGGCGTCGGTGAGTTCGCCGCCGTCGCGCTTCTTCTCAATCACGTCGTACATGCGCATAGTTGAACCTCTTTCCGCTTTCGCGTTCGTTGCCGTTCGCGGCGCCGTCAGGCGCGTTCGTTGCTGTTCGCATTAACTCTCTAGTAAAAGAGCCGGTAGCGAGAAACTCTACCGGCTCGCAATTTCATGTAACCTACCAGGTTATCTGCACCCGAAAGCGCAGGCCGCTTGATGCCGCAGCTTACTGGTTGCCTCCGCCGTGCTCGCCACGCTCGCAGCCGCAACCGTGGCCGCCCGCGCCATGCTCGCCCACGGCGCCCTTCACGGCGTCGTCGCACGATGCACCTGCAGGGCTGGACTCTCCCAAATCCTCGGGACCAAATCCCATAGGCAAAATGTCCTGGAGCAGATACTCGCGAGGAGCCGCATCTACCTTACCCAACACAATACGAAACGTTGCAGGATCGCACCACTCGCGAATAACCTGCCTGCATACGCCACAAGGAGTGCACCAAGCTGTTGGGGCTTCTCCCTCAGGACCGCCGACAACCGCAATGGCCACAAAATCCCTGCGACCCTCAAACACTGCGCGGAAAAACGCCGTGCGCTCTGCGCAGTTAGAAGGCGTGTATGCAGCGTTTTCTAGGTTAGCACCACCGTACACGGTGCCATCGGAGCACAAAAGCGCAGCTCCAACAGCATAGTGAGAGTACGGTACATAGGCGTGATTGCGCGCCTCAATAGCAAGCTGAACAAGAGCCTCGTTTGAAACGTGACAAGAACCCTCTACCTTAGCCATTATGCACGACTTCCCTTGATGTATGGCACGCCATCTGCCTTAGGAGCAACGGATTTACCAACAAAGAGGACCAGCGTAATGATGGTGATGAAGTAAGGAAGCATTGCAATGATCTGGCTTGGAATTGGTGTTGCGCCGCCGCCAAGCAGAATTGCCAGTGCCTGAGTAAAGCCAAAGAGCAGGCAAGCTGCGTAGGTGTTCAGAGGCTTCCACTTACCAAAGATGACAGCTGCCAGTGCAATAAAGCCCTGACCAGAAATAGCCGTCTGAGTAAACTGAGAAATAATTGCCAGCGTTACGGATGCGCCACCAAATCCTGCAAGCACACCAGAAACAATAACGCAGAGGTAGCGAGTCTTACGAACGCTAATGCCCAGCGTCTCGGAGGCATGTGGATGCTCGCCAACGGAGCGAATACGCAGGCCCCACTTGGTGCGGTAAAGCACAAACCAGACGAGAAGGGCGGTCAAAAGCGCAAGGACCACGGTAATGTCTACGTTCAAGCTGGAATAAGGAGTGTCGTTAAAGGCACCCTCGCCAAAGAGCTTTGGAAGCTTGTTAACTGCTGGAGACATTGCAGCGCCATCAAACAAAAGACGACAGGCAAACAGTGCAATACCAGGTGCCAGCAGGTTAATTGCAACACCAGAGACGGTCTGGTCAGCGTTAAACGTAATGGATGCCATGGCGTGCAGCAGTGCAATAAGGCCGCCTGCAATACCTGCACAAAGGAAGCCAATCCAAGGGTTTCCGGTGAGGTAGCTGCCCGCAACGCCTGCAAAGGCACCAACACCCATCATGCCCTCAATACCAATGTTGACAACACCGGAGCCTCGGAGACAACGCCGCCCAGAGCACCAAAAATAAGAGGTGTCGAGTACATGAGGGTAACGGAAACAAGAAGAATCAGGTTAGTGAGCATTGTTTGCCTCCTCCTGAGAAGGGTCGGACGCATCACTCACTTGAGCAGCAAGCTTTGCCTCTTCTTCCTTAGCCTTCTGGGCACGCTTGTGATCAAGACGGTCGGCAAGCATTGGAATAACGCCACCCAGAGCCATAAAGAACACGATGGTACCAATAACAATGTTGATAATCTCGGAAGGTGCACCAACCGTCTGCTGAACAGTCTGGCCACCATAAAGAAGACCAGCGAACAGGAAGGATGCAGGAATACATGCCACAGGATTGCAGTTGGCGATAAACGCAACGGACAGCCCGTTAAAGCCGTTGTTCTCAAATGCTGCCAGCGTTGCGATACTGTGAGGAGCAATACCGGTAATGGTCAGAGCACCTGCAAGTCCGCAGAGTGCACCAGAAATAGCCATGCAAAGCGTAAGGTTTTTCTTAACGTTGATGCCGGTAAACTGTGCAGCGTCGCGGTTAAAACCAACAGCGCGCATCTCATAACCAACCTTGGTGCGCATAAGCAGCCAGCCAATAAAGATAGCTGCGATAATAGCAACAAAAATACCAATGTTTACATCGGTACGCATAATAGCGTCGCCAATAACAGGAATATTGCGAATTGCCTCAGCACCGTCCTCAGAATTCTTCATGCCATAGAACAGTGTGGTGTATCCAGACTCGTTAATGGAGTATGAAGAAGTTGAGTTTGGCTGGTGGAACTGTGGAAGAGAAACCACAAAGTTGCAGAGGTAAAGGCTGATCCAGTTAAACATAATGCTGGTAATAACCTCGTTGATGCCAAACTGAGCCTTAAGCCATCCAATAATGGCACCAATACCTGCGCCGCCTGCGGTACCAACCAAAACAACTACAGGAATCTGCAGCACAGGAGGAAGATCAAGACTGTAGCCAACAATAACGGCGAGGATAGTACCTACAATGTACTGACCCTCAGCACCAATGTTAAAGAGGCCAACGCGGAATGCAAAAGCAACAGCAATACCCGTAAAGAGTAAAGGTGTTGCCTTAATAATGACGTTAGAAATGTATTTTGGCTTACCTACCATGCCGCCAATAAGAGCCTCAAACGAGCTGATAGGGTCATAACCTGCAACAACCAAAATAATAGAAGCAACCAACAGGCCAACAAAAATAGCAACAATTGCTGACGTAATTGGTTTTCTCATTATCTTTGTAAGCGTACTCACTCGGCGTCACCTCCTGCCATCAGCAGGCCAGCCTGCTCTTCAGTGATAGTACCTTGGTCAAACTCGCCAACATTCTTGCCGGCGTAAATAATTGCCATCTTATCGGCAACGTCCATAATCTCGTCCAGCTCAAAGGAAATCAGCAAAATTGCTGCTCCACGGTCCCTCTCGCGAATAAGCGCTTTGTGGACAAACTCAATAGCACCAACATCAAGACCGCGAGTTGGCTGAATGGCAATGAGGACGTCTGGGTTGGAAGAAACCTCACGAGCAATAATAACTTTCTGCTGATTGCCGCCGGAAAGCCCCACTGCCTGATGATCTACGCACTCTGCAGGACGAATATCAAACTCGTCAATGAGCTTCTGAGAGAATTCCTTGATCTTTGCCAGGTCAAGTGCAATGCCCTTACCAAAGGTTTCCTCGTTGTGACGCTCAAGCACCATGTTCTCGGCAACCGTAAAGGGCAGAACCAGGCCCCAACGATGACGGTCTGAAGGAATAGTTGCAACTGCGTGGTCAATAACCGTCTTAGGGGTTGTGCCCTGAATCTCTTCACCCTTGACAGAAATGGTGCCCGACTCAGGTTTGACCAGTGCGTTTATGGCATCGGCAAGTTCTTTCTGGCCGTTGCCGTCAATGCCTGCAAGACCAACAATCTCGCCGGCACGAATATCCAAATTAAAGCCGTTTACCTGCTCAATACCGCGCTCATCCTTGACGTGGAGGTCCTTAATAGAAAGAACAACCTCGCCAGGAGTTGCTGGCTTCTTTTCTACATGCAGGTTAACGTTTCTACCCACCATAAGTGTTGCAAGCTCGGTCTCGGATGTCTTGGAGACATCAACGGTACTCATGTACTTACCGCGACGAATAATGGTGCACTCGTCAGCAGAAGACATAATCTCTTTAAGCTTGTGAGTAATAACAATGATGGTTTTACCTTTGCTTACCAGGTCATGCATGATCTGGATAAGCTTCTCAATCTCCTGCGGCGTAAGAACTGCCGTAGGCTCATCAAGAATCAGAATCTCTGCGCCGCGATACAGGGCCTTCAAGATCTCAACACGCTGCTGCATACCAACAGAAATGTCTTCAATCTTGGCGTCAGGATCTACGTCAAAGCCGTATTCCTCAACAATCTCCAGGACCTTCTCGCGAGCTCGCTTTGGATCAAGGACGCCGCCACCCTTGGTGACCTCGTTGCCCAAAACAATATTTTCTGTAACAGTAAAGTTCTCAACCAACATAAAGTGCTGGTGAACCATACCAATGCCGTGAGCGATAGCATCGTTTGGGCCAGAAATGGATACGCGCTCTCCGTTGAGGTAAACATCTCCCTCATCCGCAGAATACAGGCCATACAGTACGTTCATAAGCGTACTTTTACCTGCGCCGTTCTCTCCTAAAATGGCGTGGACAGTTTGCTTGCGCACGTTAAGGTCTACGGCGTCAAGAGCTTTAAACGATCCAAAAACTTTGGTAATGCCATGCATCTGAACAGCGTAATCCGAACTGACTTCCACGAGCCACCTCCTTTACACACTTGCTAGAGGTGAGGAGTGCCAAAAAGCACCCCTCACCAGCAAATCCAAACTCATCGGCCTTTGGGCACGTCAGAGGACAAAAGCCATCTGGCGAGAAACCCTAAGGCGTAAAAACTAAGTTAGAACTTAGCTCAAAGACTTAACGTACTTGTCCAGGTCATCCTTGCTTGCAGGAGGAACAACGGAGCCAGCCTTGATCTTGTCGAGAAGACCAATAGCTGCCTTGTAGGTGTCCTCACCCATGAGGTGGTGCTCCTCAGCAATTCCGACAGCGTCCTCGGAAGCGCCCAGAGAAATGGTGGTGCCACCCTTCTGGCCGTCCTTCAGGATCTTCTCGGAAATCTCAACGATAGCAACGTTGACGCGCTTAAGAGCGGAGGTCAGGACGTTCTCTGGAGCAAGATATGCCTGGTCACGGTCAACGCCGATAGCAAGCTTGTTTGCGTCCTTAGCTGCCTCAATAACGCCGGTTCCTACGCCGCCTGCAGCGTGGAAGACAACGTCGCAACCATCGGAGTACATGGAGTTAGCAATAGCCTTGCCCTTTGCAGCATCGGAGAAGGACTCTGCGTACTGTGCAGAAACCTCAACGTTGGTGTTGTTCTCCTTGTTTGCAAAAGCAACGCCGCCGCGGTAACCATACTCAAACTGGTCGATAAGTGCGGAAGAAATGCCGCCAACAAAGCCAACCTTGCCGGTCTTTGTAGTACGAGCGGCAATGTAGCCAACAACAAAGGAAGGCTCCTGAGCGCGGAACATAACGCCAGTGAAGTTAGCAACCTGAGACTCGTTACCGTTGTCGATAATGGCAAACTGGGTGTTTGGATTGTCCTTAGCAGCCTTAAGGGTTGCGTCTGCCATAGCAAAGCCAACACCCCAAACAAGGTCGGACTCTGCGTCAACAGCCTTATCAAGGTTGGTTGCGTAATCGGAATCCTGCTTGGACTCAAGATAGCTGACATCCCAGCCGTTCTTGTCCTTGAGCTCGGTCATACCCTCCCAAGCGGACTGGTTAAAGGACTGGTCGTTTACACCGCCAGTATCGGTAACCATGGTGAGCTTCTTTTTCTTGTCACCTGATGCCTTCTGGCCGCCGTCGTCCTTCTTCTGGTTGCAGCCTGCAAGACCTGCGAGTGCTGCAAGTGCGCCAGCGCCAGTTGCGCCAGTCACAAAACTACGACGAGAAACGTTCTTGTTCATTCCGTGCTCTCCTTACCTCATGTGGCGGGAACGTCCAGCTTTAGTGCTGGATCTTTATGAGAAGTTGACCAAACTCCCCTAACTTAAGCGGAAAATCCGCATGGTTCCAAAACAAACAGCAATGGCAAACTGCCTATCTGCGATGCTTTACGCAACAAGTGCCTTAAGCAACAACAGAAAGAGCGACCTCCATCATCTGCGTGAAACTAGTCTGACGCTCTTCAGCAGTAAGTGCTTCTCCTGTAAGAGGCAAATCAGAGATAGTTAGCAGCGTAAGCGCATGCTTATGAGCGTACATGGCGTTGAGATACAGGGCTGCCGACTCCATCTCAACGGCAAGAACATCCATACTTGCCCATTTTGGAAGCGAGTTGTTTACGGTATAGAACACGTCGCTTGCCAGGATATTACCAACGCGAACGGGATAACCCAGCTTTTCTGCACCAGCAACAGCCTTGCTCAACAGGCCAAAGTCTGCGGTAGGTGCAATGGTTCCAGGCATTCCGTACTGTGATGGATAATTAGAATCAGTGCTGGAAGACATGCCAATAACAATGTCTCTAAGCTTTACCTCAGGAGCAAGGCCGCCAGCGCTACCAATGCGGAGAATGTTGTCAACTCCGTAGAAATTAAAGAGCTCGTAAGAATAAATACCAATGGAAGGCATACCCATACCAGAACCCATAACGGAGACTGGCTGTCCCTTGTAGGTGCCGGTGTAGCCAAACATATTGCGAACGGTGTTGAACTGCTCAACGTTCTCCAGATACGTGTCTGCAAGAAGTTTTGCGCGCAGAGGATCGCCTGGCATGAGGACGGTCTTAGCAATCTGGCCCTCAACAGCAGCGTTATGGGGAGTTGGGGTAGTAGCCATTAGTTCTCCTTAAGAATCTCTGACAGGTGAGAAGTTCCAACACCAAGTTGCTCAACGCCAAAATAATCAAGGATTGTCTCGGCCATATCGGCAAATGTGGCGGTTGTACCAAGGTTGGTGTTTGGCTTGACCTTTGGACCCGTGATAAGCAGTGGCACATACTCACGAGAGTGATCAGTAGATGGTGTTACCGGGTCACAGCCATGATCTGCGGTGATAATGAACAGGTCATCCTCACGAAGGCCCTCAATAATCTGAGGAATGCGCTCGTCAAAATAAGAAAGAGCGTTGGAGTATCCCACAGGATCATTGCGGTGACCGTAAATCATGTCGGTATCAACAAGATTGGTGAAGCACAGACCGTTGAAGTCTTTGCTGGTAGCCTCAATAGTCTTCTGAATTCCGTCTGCGTTGCAGGTAGTAAACTCAAACTCAGTCATGCCACGGTGAGCAAAGATGTCATAAATCTTGCCAATAGAAAGAACGTCAAAGCCATTCTCTTTAAGGCGATCAAGCATAGTTGGACCTGTTGGCTCAAGCGAGAAGTCATGACGGCGAGAAGTGCGCTGGTAGGGCCACTCTCCCTCAAAAGGACGAGCAATAACGCGAGCAACACCGTGCTCACCCTGCAGAATCTCGCGCGCAATGCGGCAATACTCATAGAGTTTCTCGGGACTTACCACGTCCTCGTGTGCAGCAATCTGGAAAACAGAATCTGCTGAAGTGTAGACAATCAGAGCACCAGTCTCTACGTGCTCTTTACCAAAGTCTCTAATAACATCGGTTCCGGAGTAAGGCTTGTTGCAGAGAACCTTGCGGCCTGTCTTCTGCTCAAACTCCTCAATGACCTCCTGTGGAAAACCATCAGGATAGGTTGGGAACTTCTTTGGAGAAATGACGCCTGCCATCTCCCAGTGACCAACCGTAGTGTCTTTACCAGCGGATTTCTCCTGCATGCGAGCGTAAGCGCCCACTGGAGACTCAATTGGCTTCAGATCAACGTCGTACACAGTATCAAGCGCGCCATCAATATTAAGAAGGCCCAGCTTTGTCATATTTGGGATGTTAAGAACGCCACTTGTTGCGCATGCACAAAGGGTATTGCTACCCTCGTCTCCGTATGCCGCTGCATCAGGCTCTTCGCCGATGCCAAAGCTATCAAGAACAACTACAAAAACACGTTTAGGCATACTACCTCCTAAAACGCCCGAAACAAGCATTTACGCACGATACGTACGCGAACTAACTTATGTGGACGAGTCATTACTATTCATTAAATATATTATTACAGTTGCATAACGCCGACGCCCAATTTAGAGAGATTTTCACGATACAACCGTTTGCAGATACTAAAATTCTGTAAACGGTACGCAGCAAATGCTTAGAAAAATCAAGCAGGTAAAACCAATATGACGAGAAAATCTTTGGGCTCACCGGGGAAAATTTAATGAATTCATTCTTTACAGACTCTAGCTGCTGTCTTATCGTTATCCAAAGCAGATTTAAGCACTAGCTTAAACAAGATAAGCACCTGTTTAGAAGTTTTTATATAAGCACCTGTTTAGTCGAATTCTCTTTTTACTACTAGGAGGCCTGATGCTCACTAATAGAGAACAGATGATTTTCAACTGGATTAAAGAGCAGCCTTCCATTACTCAGAAGGAAATTGCAGAGCGTGCAGGTATCTCACGTTCTTCTGTTTCGGTTCACATCTCCAATCTTACCGCAAAGGGCGCAATTCTGGGCCGTCGCTATATTTTGAGCGAGCGTCCCTACGTCATTGTTATTGGCGCTGCTAACATGGACATTGCTGGTCGCCCAGACTCTTCCCTTGTAGCAGGAGACTCCAACCCTGGTAAAGTCACCATGTCCTTTGGTGGTGTGGGCAGAAATATTGCACACAACCTGGCCCTTCTCGACGGTGACGTTCGTCTGCTCACTGCTTTTGGCGAAGACTATCGTGCGCGCGAGCTCAAAGAGGGTTGCCTAGACTGCGGCATTGACATCGACGCATCTATTACCGTGCCAGGCGCTTCCACTTCCACCTACCTCTTCATCATGGATGAGCAAGGTGAAATGCAGGAAGCTATTAATGACATGCAGATTTACGAGTATGTCACCCCTGAGCGCATTGAAGAGCGCCTAGATATTATCCAGCATGCTGCGGCCTGTGTAATTGACACCAATTTACCTCAGCAAACAATTGAGTTTATTGCCAAAAATGTGACTTGCCCTATCTTCTGCGACCCCGTTTCTTCTATCAAAGCGCAAAAGCTTAAGAAGGTTCTGGGAAAAATTCACACGCTCAAACCCAATCACCTTGAGGCTGAAGCACTTTCAGGCATTAAGATTACTGACAACGCCTCCCTTGAAGCCGCAGCTCATGAGCTACTTGCAACAGGTCTCAAACGTGTATTTATCTCTCTTGGCGAGAAAGGCCTTTTTTGCGCTGATCACGAGAAGACCATCCTCTTGCCGCTACTCCCTGCAAAGCTAGTCAACATGACGGGTGCGGGAGATGCCATAATGGCAGGAGTTACCTGGGCATATACTCAAGGCATGACACTTGAGCAGACCGGCCTGGTAGGTTTGGCTGCTTCCACCATGGCCGTTGAAGGTGAGAATACTATCAACGAACAACTCAACGTTGAAGAGGTTATCAAGCGCGCAGGTATTTAGCGCATCTACACGGCACAGCACGTCTGCACAGCGCATCTGCACGGCACTACTTTCGGTTCCATTAGTCGTTTACGATTGGAGTATATATGTCTAACCTGAAGGATTTTCTCGTTGTATCTGACGAGGTCAAAGAGGCTCTTGAGCAGAACAAGCCTGTTGTAGCTCTGGAGTCCACCATCATTTCTCACGGTATGCCTTACCCACAGAACGTCGAGACCGCTCTGAAGGTTGAGCAGATTATCCGTGACAACGGTGCAATTCCTGCAACTATCGCAATTATTAACGGCCAGATGCGTGCCGGCCTTTCCGCTGACGAGATTGACTACCTGGGAAAGAAGGGTCGCGAGGTTGCTAAGGTCAGCCGCCGCGACCTCCCTGTTATCATCGCTGAGAAGAAGGACGGCGCAACTACCGTCACTACAACCATGATGATTGCTCACATGGCTGGCATCGACGTCTTTGCAACCGGCGGCATCGGCGGCGTTCACCGCGGCGCTGAGACCACCATGGACATCTCCGCTGACCTTGAGGAGCTTGCACAGACTCCTGTTATGGTCATTTGCGCTGGTGCAAAGTCCATTCTTGACCTTGGCCTTACCCTTGAGTACCTGGAGACTAAGGGCGTTCCTGTACTTGGTTACCAGACCGAGGAGCTTCCTGCTTTCTATACTCGTAAGAGCGGCTTTAGCGTTGACTACCGCGTTGACTCCCCTGCTGAGCTGGCAGAGATCTTCACTACCCAGCAGCAGATTGGTATGAACAGCGGTCTTCTGGTTACCAACCCAATTCCTGAGCAGTACGCAATGGATAAGGACACCATCGACGCAGCTATCGAGAAGGCCCTTGCAGAGGCAGAGGCAAACGGCATCCATGGCAAGGAGTCCACACCATTCCTGCTGGCAAAGGTAGCTGAGATTACTGGCAACAACTCCCTTGAGTCCAATATCCAGCTGGTCTTCAACAACGTTGCTCTTGGCGCAAAGGTTGCTGCAGAGGTCTGCAACCGCAAGTAAGTGCGCGTACGTGCTGCGTAAGCACCACGTAAGTACACGTGCGAACGCCGTGTAAGCATCGCATTTCTTTTGGCCCCTACGTCGTTTTGAACTGCCTCCTATTTCTTGGATATAAGAAATGGGAGGTAATTCATATGCGATTTTGTAGCGTGTTAGCGTAGGCTTTTAGGCCTGGCGCACAAAATAGCGCAGCTTTGGCATGTCTTGCTGAAGAATTGCCATGTTCCTGATCAAGATTGCCAAGCAGCCAGGTGGTCTCCCTACTTGATATGCATCTCTATGCATAAACTTCATGTAATATGCTGAATAATGAATAGAGAAATATAAAGAATTTAATTATAGATAAATTCCACTTCTTAGGAACACACCTATGACAGATAATCTGCAGAATTGCGGGCATATTACACACCTAATGAAGATAATCTGCACGTTTGAGGTATTTTCAGCGTAATGTATACGTCTTTTT
>JABZHU010000115.1:0-4236 GCA_015258705.1 Atopobium sp.
GGCCTCTTGGTTGTTGCTGGCGTTATATTTGGCAAAACGCAGCTTGAGTATCATGAGCAGGATGTCATCAACGAAGAGCTTGCAACATACGCAACAGTTTCCGAGAAAAAAGATGAGGCTCCAGTTATTGATTGGGCTGGTCTTCAGGCAGTAAATAACCAGGTAGTCGGCTGGATTCAGATTCCAGACACACAGGTCAACTACCCTGTTTATCAAACCACAGATAACGACCACTACCTGCACACAAACGCAAAAGGCGAGTGGTCAATCGGCGGTCAGATTTTCATGGATTACCAGAACAATCCAAATGGCCTCACTGACCAGCAGACTATTCTCTATGGTCACCATATGAGAAACGGCTCAATGTTCCAGTACATTGGAGCAATGAATGACCAGTCTACCTTCGATAAGGTTGAGACCATCTGGTACGTCACGCCTACTCAGACGTACGAGCTTGAGCCAGTATTTACCTATCACACCGACGAAGATGACGAGGAAGTCCGACAGTTTAACTTTGGCTCTGTCGATGAGTTCAGGTCTTACCTAAAAGATAGACTTTCTAGGGCAGTAAGTTCTCGTTCCGATGCAGCAGATGTTATTTCTCGTGCAGATCATGTTCTTACGCTCTTTACCTGCAATTACACCGACCAGTATGGTAGGACCATGCTCATCTGTGTACCAAAGACAGAGGCTCAGCCAAAGGCTCAGTAGCTGGTGCACAGGCGGCAGAAACTCTTGCAAGAGCGGTCCGTTAAGCTCTACAAAATGCTACTTTCTTAAAAAATTGTTACACGCTCCGAACATATTTGTTCGGAGCGCTTTTTCTTGCAAATTTCCAGGTACACTGTATGTACTGTTGCCAAACGTGAGAGACGTTTGATCAAGGGTGACTCAAGCCGAGGAGCCCGGAGGGGATCTAATGGAACTTCACGAGGAATGTGGCGTCTTTGGAGTATGGGCGCCTGACCGTGACGTTGCTCGACTCACTTATTTTGCGCTGCACGCGCTGCAGCATCGCGGGCAAGATTCCGCAGGTATAGCCGTCGGCGACGGCCAGACCGTGCTTATCAGAAAAGACACGGGCCTCGTAACTGAAGTTTTTAACAACGACGATCTCAACGCAATGCCTGGTAAAGTGGCTATCGGTCACTGCCGCTACGGCACTGCAGGCGCAAAGGGCTGGGAGTCGGCTCAGCCTCACATGTCGTCCATCGACGAGACCCTCATTGCTCTGGCTCACAACGGCACCCTCGTTAACTTTGACTCCTTGCGAGAAGAACTGTCTTCTCGCCAGATTTTCTTTAGATCCAACACGGATTCCGAGGTAGCAGCCCAGCTCATTGGCTACTTCACGCGTCAAACTCACCGACTGCGCACCGGCATCGCCGCAACTATGAACCTCATCGAGGGCGGCTACGCCATGGTGCTCATCCGTGAGAACGCACTGTATGCGTTTAGGGACCCAAATGGCATCCGCCCGCTGGTACTTGGCCATATTGGCGAGGAGGGCGAGAATAACTGGGTGGTTGCATCCGAGACGTGCGCGCTGGATATTGTGGGCGCCACGTATGTGCGTGAAGTTGCTCCCGGAGAGATTATCCGTATCTCAGACAACGGCCTGTCTTCTGAGATGGGACTTGTTCCTCGTCAGCAAGCAGATTGCATTTTTGAACAGGTGTATTTCTCGCGCCCTGACTCTATTATTAGCGGTCGCTCGGTGTATTCTGTCCGTCACCAGATGGGTCGCCAACTGGCAAAAGAGACCCCAGCAGACGTTGACTTGGTAATCGGTGTACCTGATTCCGGTGTTCCTGCAGCTGAGGGTTTTGCACAAGAGCTGGACGTGACTTTTGGCACTGGCTTGATCAAGAACCGCTACGTTGCAAGAACCTTCATTCAGCCTACACAGCAGCTTCGTGAGCTGGGTGTACGCTTAAAGCTCAACGCGCTTTCGGACGTTGTCGCAGATAAACGCATTGTAATGGTGGACGATTCTGTTGTTCGCGGCACCACCTCAAAGCAGATTGTTCAGCTGCTCAGAGACGCGGGAGCTACAGAAGTGCATGTCAGAAGCGCTTCTCCTAAGGTAGCGTGGCCCTGCTTCTACGGTATTGATACCGCTGACCAGCACCAGCTTGTGGCAGCAAAAATGAGTACAGAAGAAATTTGCGAGTATATCGGCGCGGATTCTTTGGGCTTCTTGAGCCTCGAGGGCCTGCTGGCGTGCGTACCCTCAAGAGGCTATTGCGAGTCCTGTTTTAGCGGCAAATATCCCGTGGCAATTCCCGAGGACTTCCACCAGAGGTTTTTGCCAGAGAACAAGCCCGATAACTTGCACCCATCGTATGCACTAAAGTTTGACCAGGTAGAACAGCAGTTAATTGATGAGGGCCTTATGCCCTCAGAGCAGTAAGGGGAGAAACAATGACCACTTCCGCTGATCCAGCCAAGCAGATTACCTACGCCGACGCAGGCGTTGACGTTGATGAGGGCGCTCGTGCAGTTGACGCCATCAAAGCTGCTGTTGCTACAACTACTCGCCCCGAGGTCATTGGTGGCCTGGGCGGCTTTGGCTCCTGCTTCTCGGCCGTAGCTCTGAAGGACATGGAGGAGCCCGTGCTGGTCAGCGGCACCGACGGCGTTGGCACCAAGCTTGCCATTGCTCAGCTGCTCAACCGCCACAACACGGTGGGCGAGGACCTGGTTGCAATGTGCGTTGATGATATTGTCCCCATGGGCGCTGAGCCTTTGTTCTTCCTGGATTACGTAGCCGTGGGCAAGCTTAAAGCTGAGGCCGTTGCCGAGGTTGTCGGTGGTATTGCAGAGGGTTGCCGCAAGAGTGGTTGTGCGCTGGTTGGCGGCGAGATGGCCGAGCATCCAGGCGTTATGAACCCAGACGACTACGATCTGGCTGGCTTTGTCGTAGGCGTTGTGGACAAACCAAAGATCTTAGGTCCCGAGAAGGTCAGTGAGGGTGATATCATCTTGGGACTTCCTTCTTCTGGTATTCACTCCAACGGATATTCGCTGGTACGCAAGGTGGCCATTGAGGGCAAGACAGTCGAGGAGCTCAACCAGCCTCTGGAGGAGCTTGACGGAGAGTCGCTTGCAGACGCCGTTTTGCGCCCAACCACCATTTATGCCGGTGGATTGCTTGCTGTTCTTCGTGCAGGCGCACCTATCAAGGCTATGGCACACATTACCGGTGGTGGAATTACCGAGAACCTTAACCGCGCGCTTCCATCTCACCTTGATGCAGAGGTTGATCGTGGTGGAGAGGCTGGTCCCGCATGGTCTATTCCACCTGTTATTTCTTACGTTTCTAACGCTGCAAATCTGTCTCTTGATGAGCAGTATCGCACCTTCAACATGGGTGTTGGCATGGCCCTGATTGTGGACATGGATGATGTTGACGACGTAGCAGAGGCCCTCTCTGAGCAGGGCTTTGAGCCATTTGTTATGGGTCAGATTATCCCAGGCACCGGAAAGGTGGTCTACAACGATGCCAATTAAGCTTGGCGTTCTTCTTTCTGGTTCGGGTACCAACCTCCAGGCTATTATCGACGCCATCCAGGCTGGCACGCTGGATGCAACTATTGAACTGGTTGTTTCTTCTCGCCCTAGTGCATACGGCTTGAAGAGGGCAGAGGCGGCCGGTCTGCAAACTCTGACGCTCTCAAAAGAGACGTACGAGGATCCGTTTGTTGCAGATATGGTGATTGCTACCGAGCTCAAGCGCTATAACGTTGATTACGTTGTTATGGCTGGTTACATGCGTAAAGTTGGCGTTCCTATTCTGAACACCTTCCCTAATCGCGTGCTCAACCTGCACCCGGCGCTGTTGCCAAGCTTCCGCGGCGCGCACGCTATTCAGGATGCGTTTGAATACGGCGTTAAGGTGACGGGCGTCACCGTTCACCTGGCAAACGCTGATTACGACCGCGGTCCTATTATTGCCCAGCGACCTGTTGTGGTTGAGGAGGACTGGACCGTTGACCAGCTTGAAGAGGCAATTCACCAGGTAGAGCATCAGCTGTATCCTGAGGTGTTGCAGCTTTTTGCGCAGGACAAGGTTCACGCTGATGGCCAAAAGGTTCGCATAGAGGTAGGCAAGTAAATGGCGAGAAGTGCCCAGATTAAACTGAGCGACGTAGCAACATCGCGCGTCAATAACTTGAACTTTATGAGGTTTATTGCTGCGTTGATGGTCATTGTTTCTCACTGCTACTCAGTAGT
>JABZHU010000010.1:0-18240 GCA_015258705.1 Atopobium sp.
CTGAGTAAGCACGTGCTTTCAGACACGACGTTTTGCCGTTGTAACGTCCGTGCTGTCAGATTTTTGACAGATAGCTGACAAACCTAAGAGGTCGAAGGCTTTTTGCTTTCGACCTCTTTTCTTGTGCGATGTATCATAGAGAACAATAGTTACAAAAAACGACGCTAAGGAGCGGCATGGCCGAAAACAACGAGCGCAAAGATGGAGTTTCTCCCCAGCTTGATATGCTCTCAACTGAGCTGCTTGGAGATGCGTTTGACCTGCTTGCAGATGGCCAATCACTCAACGTTTTGCTTGTAGTTGAGGATGCAGCAGGCACGGTTGCAAGCTATGAGTTTTCCGATGACGGCCCAGAGGAGCTGCTTGAGGGCGCCCATAAGCGCGTGCTTGACCTAGCAAAACAGAAGGGCGATAAAGAAGCAGGGCTCGAAGAGCCTGTTCGCTATGCGCTTGTATATGAGGGGGCCATTCAACTGCTCAAAGAGGGTGGTTACGAAGATGCTGTGCTTCTTGAGTTTGGCGAGAAGGGCTATAAGAGTTTCTCGGCATATTCTTTAGTTCACGGAAAAGGCCAAGGTGACCAGTTTGTGTGGTCTGATCCCGCTCCAGCAGGGGAGCTTGAGCCACTTCTGTAATGAAAAAGCTGCGTTCATTGAAATTTCTGGGCGCTCTAGGCACGTAATTGCACTAAAGTTCTAAAGCTGATAAAAATTGGACCTGAAGTAGCAAGTCCAAACACATACCTTCGAGAGATAGAGACTTATGCGTCAAGACAACATCAGAAATATTGCTATCATCGCCCACGTTGACCACGGTAAAACCACCATGGTTGACCAGATGCTTAAGGCAACCGATGCATTCCGCGAGAACCAGCAGGTTCAAGAGAGAATTCTGGACTCCAACGATCAGGAGCGTGAGCGCGGAATTACTATTCTGGCAAAGAATATCTCTATTGAGTACAAGGGCGTAAAGATTAACGTTATTGATACCCCTGGCCACGCCGACTTCGGCGGCGAGGTAGAGCGTGTTTTGAAGATGGCTGACGGTGCACTTCTGCTGGTTGACGCAGCCGAGGGCCCTATGCCACAGACTCGCTTTGTTCTGCGCCACGCTATTGACGCAGGCCTTTCTATCATGATGGTTGTCAACAAGATTGACCGTGACGGCGCTCGTCCAGAGGCTGTTGTCAACGATTCTCTTGATCTGATGATGGACCTCGGCGCAACTGATGAGCAGCTTGAGTTCACCATGGAGCACGTCATCTTTGCTTCTGGCGTTAATGGTTACGCTCGCCTTGATCCAAATGATGACAACGACAACATGTTCCCTCTTCTTGACATGATTATTGATGGTCTTCCAGCTCCAGATGTTGATATTGACGGACCTCTTGCTATGCAGTGCGTCACCATCGATCACTCCGACTACTTGGGCCGCATTGGTATTGGCCGTGTCTATTCCGGAACTGTTCATACTGGCGACAAGATTCTTGTTGTCAAAAACGACGGTTCCCGCGCCATGAGCCAGGTCAAGCAGCTGTTCACCTTTGACTACCTTGGCCGTAAGGAGTGCAGCGAGGTTGACGCAGGTGATATTGCGGCAATCGTTGGCGTTGATAACACTGATATTGGTGACGTCTACACTGATCCAGAGAACCCTGTTGAGTTGGATCCAATTGAGATTGATCCACCAACCCTTTCCATTATTTTTGAGCCTTCTACCTCGCCACTTGTTGGTCGCGAGGGAGACATTGTTGGTGGCCGTCAGCTCAAAGAGCGCCTGATGACAGAGCGCGAGAATAACGTCACCATGCGCATCGAGGAGCTTCCTGATAAGACGGGTATTGAGGTTTCTGGTCGCGGTATTCTGCACCTCTCCGTTCTTATGGAGAGCATGCGCCGTGAAGGCTTTGAATTCCAGGTTGGTCGTCCTCGCGTCCTGTTCAAGAAGGATGCTCAGGGCCACACGCTTGAGCCTATTGAGCAGGCTGTTGTTGAGTGCAACCCAGAATATGCCGGCAAGGTCATCGAGGTCTTTGGTAACGTTGGTGGCACCATGTCTATCATGGATACCGGCGAGACTCAGACGCACCTTGAGTTCAAGATTCCAACCCGTGGCATCATGGGCCTCAAGACGCGCGTCATGAACGTCACCCACGGTGACGCTGTCTTCTATCACACCTTCCTTGAGTACGGTCCTTTTGCAGGTGATATTGGTAGCCGCCAGAACGGCGCCATGATTTCCATGTCCACCGAGAAGGCTGTTGCGTATGCACTTGGCACGCTCCAGGAACGCGGCCAGCTCTTTGTTTCTCCAGGTGTTGAGTGCTACGAAGGCATGCTGGTTGGCGAGCGTTCAAGGCCGGGCGACATGGTTGTTAACATTGCGCGCACCAAATCTTTGGGCAACCAGAGGTCTTCAACTGCAGATATTTCAGTTCAGCTGACTCCTCCACGCCTGTTTACGCTGGAAGAGGCCCTGGAATACATCATGGATGACGAGCTTGTTGAGATTACGCCACAAAACATCCGCATGCGTAAGCGTATTCTTTCCGAGACTGAGCGCCGTAAGTGGGCAGTCCGCAACGGCATGGTCAAGAAGTAACAGCGTCGTTTACAGATAGCCAATCTGGCGAGAAGAACTTGCAGCTGCAAGGGTTTCTCGCCAGTTTTGTTTTAGGCAGATTTTAAATAAAGTGCTGGTAAACGGTATGTGAGGGCGATGTAAAACCGCCCAAAAACATCCAAAACCGTCCGATTGTGAGCGAATGCTACTTTGCTGAGCTGTTCTGCTCAGGCTGCTTACCTGGCTTCTGAGCTTTGTGACGAAGCTTGTTAACACTGCGCATTACGTGCGGTGTAAGGTCAACGTCGGCCGGAGAAAGCACGTTGTATTTGAGCGACCAACGCCTCAGGCCAACGGTAACAGCAACGCAGACAACAGCTGCCCAGATTTTGGTGACGCCTACATAAGAGACAAGCGCCCAGTAGGAGGTAGCGCCAGCAACCGCGCAAAACGCGTAGAGATTGCTTCGCTGGAAAATACGAGGGATGTTGCCAAGAAATACGTCGCGAAGCATACCGCCACCAACGCCCGTAATGCTTCCCATCAAAACAACCGAGAAGGGAAGCAGGTGATATACCAGGGCTTTATCGGTACCAACAACAGCAAAGAGGCCAACGGAGATAATGTCGGTCCACTCGAGCATGCGTGGGAATCTATCAAGCGGTTCGGGGAACATAAAGAGCAGCATGGCAGTTAGCACCGCCGCAGGAATGGCGTAGGGCGAGTTGAGCATGTAGACGCCGCCTTCTTGCATCATGACGTCTCTGATAAGTCCGCCGCCCAGACCACCCAAAAGGCCAAGACCCACAAAGCCCACAAGGTCCAAGTGACGATCTCTTGCAACCAAAATTCCCGAGATTGCACCAATAATTACTGTTAGAAGGTCTAGCCAGTAGGGGATGCTCACAGAAATTGCATCTGTGCCATATGGCGAGAAAAACGGTGGCATCCATACCTCCTACTGGTGTTTTTGGTTTTATTAGTATGACAATACTACACAAGTATTAAAAATACACAGAACTTCTCGTTCTATATTGGTGAGAAATCCGCTATACTGTCCCGTGCGGTTTTATATGGAGAGTTGTCCGAGTGGCCGAAGGAGCACGATTGGAAATCGTGTAGGCGTCTAAAGCGTCTCCAGGGTTCAAATCCCTGACTCTCCGCCAGAATTTTCACGGCGCCTACGGGCGCCGTTTCACCCTTCGGAGGGGTGGCAGAGTGGTTGAATGCGGCGGTCTCGAAAACCGTTTACCCCTTCTAGGGGTACGAGGGTTCGAATCCCTCCTCCTCCGCCATTTAACATTTTCATTTGATTAATTGTTACCAATAAAGATATATTTATTTTTCGATTTTATATAGAATGTTTAGGCTTAGTAATTCGATGTCATCTTTTTTGACACGAGGGGAGAGTTAAATGGCTGTTTCAGCAGATGAGTTGAATGGCTACAGGCGCGATCGCTACTTTGCACGTTCCTGGGCACTTCTGACTCTGGAAAAGGGTTGGTGGAAGCCTGTCCTTATTATGGCTCTGTTTGGTCTTATTCCAGTTGTCGGAATTCTTGCACTTGTTGGCTATGCACTTGAGACTGCACGCGTAACTGCATGGGGCATCAATGCTGGCCCAAAGCAGAAAGACCTTAAGTTTGGTACCTATATTGTTACCGGCTTCAAGGCAGTTGTTATTGCACTTGCGTTTGGTCTGGCATACAGCATTGCTACTGGAATTCTTTCTTTCATTCCAGTTATCAATCTGATTCTTATTCCAGTGTTCATTGTTGCAGCATTTGTGTATCCACTGTGCATCAATGTTGTTCAGGTCCGCGCATCAGTTTATGGCCGCATCTCTGCTGGTTTTGCTTTTAAGAACATCTTTGAGATGATCAAGCACGACATGGGCGGTCTGTTCCGTATCTTTGGTATGGGCATTGTACTTGGCATTGTTACCTCTATCATTATGGGAATCATTGGTGGTAGCGCTGCAATTAGTATGTTCGTTAACATTGGTGCTCAGGCTATGGCCATTGCAAGAACTCAGAATATTTCCAGCCAGAACCAGCTTGGTCTTGTCGTGCTTGCTCTTCTTGCACGCGGCTTCATTCAGATGGGACCAATCTTCCTGGTTATTGGCTATATTGGTCACGTTGTTGGTCTTATCGTTATGCTTCTTATGCAGAACGCAATCGCTCTTTGGATGCGTCAGTTCAACGTTCCTGCATGGGGACAGAGCAATGATCCACTGCCACCATTCATTAACGATCCACGTGATGGCGCAGCCGCTGTATATTCAGCTCCAGCACCAGTTGCTCCAACCGCACCAGCAGCAACCGCTCCTGCAGTAGCACCAGTTGCTGTTCCTGTTGCAGCACCAGTAGCAGCCCCAGCTCCAGCAGCCCCTGCAGCGCCTGCAGCTCCTGCTGCCCCAGTTCCTGCTTCAGCTCCAGTTGCACCTGCAGCTCCTGCTGCCGCTCCAGCTGAGCCTGTTGCGGCTCCAGTAGCACCTGCTGCACCAGTGGCTCCTGTCGCTCCAGCTGCACCAGCAGCACCTGCAGCACCTGCTGCGCCAGTGGCTCCTGCTGCACCTGCAGCACCTGCTGCGCCAGTGGCTCCTGCTGCACCAGCAGCACCTGCAGCACCTGTTGCTCCTGCGGCTCCTGCGGCACCAGTCGCACCTGTCGCTCCCGCAGCTCCAGAGCCTGCACCTGCTTCGACTGTTGTTGTTGAGCCAATTATCCCAACAACTCCAGAGGCTCCTGAGGCACCAGCTGCTCCAGCAGACGCACCAACTCAGAATCCTGAGGGACCTGCAGCTCAGTAAAGTAGAGCACATATAAAAGAGGCGGCCATCATGCAGATTGTGTGATGGCCGTTTTTCTTACTCAATACCATGCTTTTAAAATTACGCACACGACCACGCCTTAGAAAAATTCGCGTCAGACAGTTGCAAGACTAGAGGCAAATTACTGACAAATTGCCGATTTAAGCTTTATATGTGGACTGCATGTGAGAAAGTTTGTGGGTCAGTTTCGTATTTGAGCATTTATGTGGTATGATGCTTGGTCGAACTTTCCTGCTTCGGGTGCACCTTCACTTCCCGAAGCCATTAGCCCAGAGGAGGTGACAATATGAAGGCCTATGAACTGCTGTTTTTTGTTGACCCAGCTTCCACCGAGGAAGTCCGCGCTGGTGTAATGAAGCGTATTGACGTTGCTATCACCACTGACGGCGGAGTAGTCGACAGCGTCGAGGACTGGGGTAAGCGTAAGCTTGCTTTTGAGATCGACGATCTTACCGAGGGTGACTATACCCTCATCAATTTCCATGCAGATCCAACGCAGATTGCAGAGCTCGATCGAGTCCTGCGAATCAATGATGCTGTTAAGCGTCACATGATCGTGCGTCGAGTCGATAAGGACTAAGTCCTTGTAATGGAAAAGTGGAATTATTCCACGATGAGAGGTAGTGAGATTTATGAGTATTAACAGGGTTAACATTTCGGGCAACCTGACCCGTGACCCGGAGCTTCGCTCCACAGCAGGCGGTACCCAGATTCTATCCTTCGGCGTTGCGGTTAACGATCGTCGCAGGAACCAGCAGACCGGTGAGTGGGAAGATGTTCCCAATTTCGTTGACTGCGTAGTATTTGGACAGCGTGCTGAAGCACTTTCCCGCTTCCTCTCCAAGGGTTCGAAGGTTGCTATTGAAGGCAAACTTCGTTTCAGCTCCTGGGAGACGAAGGAAGGACAGCGTCGCAGCAAGCTTGAAGTTGTTGTTGATGAGGTCGAGTTCCTTTCTAGGAATCAGCAGGGTGGAGCCCCTATGTCACAGGGCGCACCATCTTATGCAGCTCCAACTCCACAGGCACCCGCTCCCGTTCCGGCACCGCCAGACGAGGAGTTCTACGATGCTGATATTCCGTTTTAAACGTCAGACAGCAACACAGACGTTACTGTCATCTGAAAGGTAAAAGACATGGCTCAGCAGAAACAAGATTTCCAGCGCCAGCCGCGTCGCAAGTATTGCCAGTTCTGCAAGGAGGAGACTGAGTTCATCGATTACAAAGATACTCAGCTTCTTCGTAAGTACATGACCGACCGTGGCAAGATTAAGCCTCGTCGCGTCACTGGCACCTGCACGCAGCACCAGCACGACATTGCACTTGCTATCAAGCGCGCACGCGAGATGGCACTTCTGCCCTACACTGTCCCTGTGGTTTCCAGCCGCGGTGGCCGTAGTCGCGGATAACCTATCTGTTCTTCAGGTAGAGTTGGTTAGCAATGGATAGACCGGATTCAAATATTCCTCAGGCACCTGAAGGGTATTCTCGCCCAGAGAGTAGCCCACAGAATTTTGCCGGTCCAAGCAACCAAAACGGAGGCAAGCCGCGTCCGTTTGAAGCTCCAACCTACAAGCAAGGCTTTGTTCTTTGCGTTGTTGGCGGAGTAATTACCGGGCTCCTTTCTTTTATTGGAGCAGCTTTGGTTGCGTATGGCATGGTAATTGCTGTCTATTGCAAAAAAGGGCACGGATGGTTTGGTCCTGCTATTACTTCAGTACTTGTTACGGGTGTAGCAGCTTATTTGCTCTCGGGACCAACGGAGGCGGCAACTTCAGTTACCGCTTGTGCACTTGCTCTTGGAGTTGGCTACGCTTTTGCAACAGAGAAACTCACTGTTGGTGTTGGATCTCTTCTTGTAGGAGCAACGGCTTTGGCACTTCTGGGATATGACGCGTTCTTTGCCGCAATGGCAGGAACAACTCTTCCCGAGCTTGCTCAAAACGTATTTAATCAATACGCCTCGCAGGTCTCAGGTGCTTCTCCAGAGATTCAAGAAGGTCTTTCAACAGCAAAGGCACTCTTTATGCTCTTTTGGCCAACCAGCTATACCGGCATGGCGCTTTTATATTTTGTAATTGCGCGTTTTGGAGCTCGAACAGTGTATAAAGCACTGACAAGAGACCCACAGAAATTGCCACAGTTCCAGCTGATGGACGTTCCATTTTGGATGTGTGCTCTTGCCGTGGCCAACTTGTTTGTGTATGCACTTTCAAGCACCATTTTGTCTGCACAAGACATACTTCAGCTTATTACGTTGAATGTGTTTATGGCTCTTAGAGTTGTGTTTGCTCTTCAGGGCCTTGCAGTGCTCACATGGTTTGTGCGCGAGAAGCACTTCTCGCCAGCACTTTCTCTGTCACTGTTTGTATTGGCAGGCATGTTAGAAGTTCAGTTAGGCGTTATGGCTCTCGTAGGACTTATTGACGCCTGGGCAAATTTCCGAAAGCTTAATCGCTCAGGAAGCCAGGATTCAGAGTCCACGATAAACAACAACTAGTCGATACCATCGACTCATCAAAGGAGTTTCCCATGAAAGTTATTCTCTTGGGCGAGCTTCGCGGTAAGGGCGGCGAAGGCGACATCGTAGAGGTCGCACAGGGTTATGCGGAGAACTTCCTGTTCCCCAACAAGATTGCCCAGCCTGCTACACCGGGTAACATCAAGCAGCTTGAGGAGCGTCGTCACAATATCGCTAAGCGCGAAGAGCAGCGTATTGCTGACGCAAATGCTACCAAGGCAGCTCTTGATGGCAAGCTCGTAACTGTTGACGCTCGCATTGGCGAGGAGGGCCAGCTCTTTGGCTCCGTCACCACCGCTCAGATTGCTGACGCAATCGAGGCACAGCTCAACGTCACCGTTGATCGTAAGCGCATTGCTCGTAGCGCTGCTATCAAGACCGCTGGTCGCCACAATGTCACCATTGAGCTTTACCGTGACATTACCGCTACCGTCGTTGTTCTTGTTGGCGAGGACGATGCTGCTCCTGCAGAGGAGGAGACCGAGGAGGTTGCCGCTGAGGCAACCGTCGAGGTTGAGGTTGAGTCCGCAGAGTAGTTTTATGCATGCATAAAACACTGTTCTCCTGCATTTTTTGGTGGTTTATACAATTTCTGCAGTTTTCTACAGATTTGTAAGCTTTTATAAAAAGCAGGGCCATCTGAAAAGAATGGAATGTTTGTTCGAACCACCCCTTTGTGAAACATAACAAAGGGGTGGTCTTTTTATGTGTAGATAGAACGGTATATTTTCTTATACTCTACCTGCGGTTATTCAAAATGTTATGTAAAACATATTCACTTAACCTGCGGAATTGTAATTTGATTTGTATAACTGCAGATAAGCAATTGTGTAGAAAATACCACGTGTCGAAAAAAGTCTAAAAAATGTTGAAAACGTTGAAAACTTAAGGAAATCCCGCTCAGGGTATGCGAGTTTTGGAAAATCGTGTTGAAGACTTAACTTTTCGAATTTTGCAAGCCAAAATGACTCTTTATTTTTTTGAAAAGTACACTACTATTCAGATTCATTCCCAAAAAATATGATTGGAAAAGACGATGGCACAAGACTCGTTTGAGATGAATCCTACGCAATTGACGGCCCTAGAGAACGCCTCTATGCCACAAGATTCTGATGCCGAGTTTTCCATTCTTTCTGCAATGATTCTTTCGGAAGAAATCAGAGGAGAGTGCCTCATTAGGCTTTCTTCCGAGGATTTCTATATTCCTTCTAATCAGATCATTTTCGAAGCTATTAAGTCACTGTTTGACAACAACAAGCCGGTAGACGTCATTTCGCTTGCAGACCACCTTAAGAGTAACGGCAAGTTTGAGCGCGCTGGAGGAGCTGTCCGTTTAGCGGAGCTTGGAAACAACCCACTTGCTATGGTTGGTTGGGAAAACCACGCTGTTATGCTGCACCGTGATACTACGCTCAGAAAGATGATTAGTGCTTCTGCAAAGATTTCTGCGCTTGCCTACAACGCTCCAGAAGATACAAAAGAAGTAGTTGACCAGGCAGAGAAGCTCATTTTTGATGTAACCAACAGAGATGTTCAGCAGTCCGAGCAGGGCATTGAAGACATCATGACTGATCTCTTTGAAGAGCTTCAGCAAAATGCTGGTAAAGATGCGTCGGAGTTGGGTGTCCAAACCGGATTTGCAACCCTAGATAACCTCTTCCAAGGTCTTCGTCCTGGTCAGATGGTTGTTATTGGCGCTCGCCCTGGTGTTGGTAAGACTTCTTTTGCTCTCAGCATGGCTTATAATGCCGCAGTTTCCGGTGCAACTGTTGCGCTCTTCTCGCTTGAGATGAGCAAGATTGAGATTGCGCAGAGGCTGTTGGCTTCTGAATCAAAGGTTGATTTGCAGACCATCCGTTCTTCCAACATCAGAAATGAGCAGTGGCCTACCCTTCTGGAGGCAGCAGAGCGCATTTCTCGCCTTAAAATCATCGTTGACGATACTCCAGGCACAACAGTCACAGAAATCCGCGCAAAAGCCCGCAGAATGCTTAATAAGGCCGAGAAAGGCGTCATTATCATCGACTACCTTCAGCTACTGTCTCCTCCAGCCGAGAAGGGCCGTGCAGACAGTCGTGCAACTGAGGTTTCTGAGATGTCTCGTGGCATTAAGATTATGGCTAAAGACCTCAAGGCGCCTGTTATTGCACTTTCTCAGCTCAATCGTACGCTTGAGAACAGAAACGGCAAGCGTCCACAGCTTTCTGACCTGCGTGAGTCCGGCGCAATCGAGCAGGATGCAGATATTGTTTTGCTGCTTGACCGCTCACTGAGCGATGAAGAAGCCGCACGCGATGACCGTCCTGATAAAGACGTTACCAACATCATTGTTGCAAAGAACCGTGCAGGTGCTCTGAGGGATGTTCCTGTTATGTTTATGCCAACATCCACCAAGTTTGTTGAGATCTACCAGGGAAATAATTACTCAGAAAGTGAAGCCGCTCAGTACGCCGCAATGGCAAACCCTGCGCATTAATCGTTTCTTATGTGTGACAAAACCTCTGCGCTGCTGTGCTTTTGCGAGCGGTATTAGATATACTTATGAAGCAACCCCTAAAGAGGTTGCAACCGTCATGTAATGGTCGTGTTTGTAGATAGCTGCGATAGGGGAGAACTTATGCCAGCTTCCGTACTTGTTGGTGCTCAGTGGGGAGACGAGGGTAAGGGTAAAGTTACCGACCTCATTTCCGGAGATTTTGACGTTGTTTGCCGTTACGCTGGTGGTGCAAATGCAGGCCACACGGTAATTGCTGGAGACACAAAGCTTGCGCTTCACCAGGTTCCATCTGGCGTTATGTACGAGAACACCTATCCAGTTATTGGCAATGGCTGCATTGTTGACCCAGAGGTTCTTCTCGGCGAGATTGATATGCTGGAGAGCAAGGGTATTTCCTGCGACCTGCTCAAGATTTCCGGCAACGCTCACATTGTTATGCCTTATCACAAAGACCTTGATGGCGTGCATGAGAAAAAGCTGGGCAAGAATCTTATTGGTACCACCAAGCGCGGTGTCGGTCCAACGTATATGGATAAGATGAACCGCACTGGCCTGCGTATTCAGGACATGCTTGACGAGAAGATCTTCCGCAAGAAGCTTGAAGCCGCACTTGAGTACACCAATCCAATTTTGAGTCTTGTGTATGGTCTTCCAACCTATACCGTTGACCAGATTTGTGAGACTTACCTGCCTTATGCAGATCGCATTCGTCCTTACATTGTTGAGTCTTCTCTCTTCCTCAACGAAGAGCTTGAGGCTGGCAAGAACATTCTCTTTGAGGGTGCTCAGGCAACCATGCTTGATATTGACCACGGTACCTATCCATTTGTTACCTCTTCTAGCTGCACTGCTGGTGGCGCAGTAACTGGTTCTGGCGTTGGTCCAACCAACATTGACCGCGTCCTGGGCATTGCAAAGGCATACCTCACGCGCGTTGGCTCTGGTCCATTCCCAACAGAGCTCTTTGACGAGACGGGCGATCTTCTCGGCGAAGTTGGACATGAGTACGGCGTTACTACTGGCCGTAAGCGCCGTTGCGGTTGGTATGACGCAGTAGTTGTTAACTACGCGGCTCGCATTAATGGTCTCACTGATCTGGCAATCACCAAGCTTGACGTTCTTGGCTGCCTGGATGAGATTAAGGTATGCGTTGCTTATGAGTGCGACGGCAAGATTTACAAGACCGTCCCAGAACACCAGAGTGTCTTCTATCACGCAAAGCCTGTGTACGAGACTCTTCCTGGTTGGAAGTGCGACATCTCTAACGTTCGTAACTTCTACCAGCTACCTCGTGAGGCTAAGGACTACATTGATTTCCTGGAGCAACTTGCTGGTGTACGCGTTTCTATCATCACCGTTGGTCCAGATCGCGAGCAGACAATCGACCGCTACTGGAGGTAACCCGTGGCGTCTTCGGACTGCTCAACTTTTGCAATAGTTTGCGATAACCCCTGTGGGCTTGAAGCTTCCCAGCTTGAAGCCCTGGGGGTTTCTGTAATACCTGGAGCTCTAAATTCAGATGCTGATCAGGTAGGCGAGTTTTACCGAGGCATTTTTGAGTCAGGAGCTCAAAAGATCCTCTCGCTCCATGTGTATGCAGATTTTTCTGACTCGCTTCTTACGGCAAAAAAGGCTTGTCAGAACAATCCTGATATTTCAAGCTCAATTTGCCTGGTAGATAGCGGAAATATGCCCACTGCTATGGGAATCATGCTTGAGCGCTTAAGTGTGGCAAGAAAGTCTGGAGCTTCATTTGAAGCTGCTTGCGCGTATGCACAAGAGCTTGCTGAGGTAGTTGCCACAATGTACATTGCAATGAACAAGGTTGTCCTTCATAAAAGCAAGGACAAACGCCCCAGGCTTTCGTTGCGACTTCGACTTGAGCGTTTGCATAGGCGCATCTCAAACGATATGTATTTGTATCGTTTGGTTGGCGGAAAATGTACAGAGGTGGCTCGCTCATCAGATTTTACCGATCTAGCAGCAAGAATTTCTCGCCTTATGAGCGCTTGTTTTGTAAAGCGCGGCGAGCTCAAATATGTAGTGATTTCAAGTGGCGAGAAACGCATAGAAAAGCATCTCAAAAAGCCGCTTAAAACCAACGAATATGATGCAGAATGTATTGCAGAAAGACTTGCTTCTCCTGAGTTTAAAAAACATCTTGGAGAAGGTGCTGTTGGCGTTGCTTGTATCCCAAAGGCGTTGTATCAGAAGGCTGGAGTACTTATGAATGACACCGTTGATATTTTGTTGCTCGGCGCAGGCGGTCGTGAGCACGCGCTCTTAACTAAGCTGCAAGAATCGCCTCGTGCAGGAAAAATTTACGTTGCTCCAGGTAATGGTGGCATGGCTGCCCAGGCAGAGATTGCTCCTATTGATCAAAATAACCCTGACGAGGTTGTTGCTTTTGCCAAGGAAAAAGGTATTAACCTGGTAGTTATTGGCCCCGAAGCACCTCTTGTTGTGGGCGTTGCAGATGCCGTCCGTCAGGCCGGTATTGCATGCTTTGGCCCTAATCAGAATGCAGCGCAGATGGAGGGCTCAAAGGCGTTTGCCAAGGGCGTTATGGAGCGAGCAAACGTTCCAACTGCTGCATGGAAGTCTTTCACAGACCAGGCGTCTTGTGAAGCGTATGTTCGCCACATTGGTGCGCCTGTAGTTGTTAAGGCAGACGGCCTTGCTGCAGGTAAGGGTGTTATTGTTGCGACTGAGCTTGAGCAGGCCCTTGAAGGTGTTCGCGAATGTTTCTCCGGTCACTTTGGCGATGCAGGAGC
This sequence comes from Atopobium sp., assembly GCA_015258705.1. Taxonomy (GTDB): domain Bacteria; phylum Actinomycetota; class Coriobacteriia; order Coriobacteriales; family Atopobiaceae; genus Lancefieldella. The sequence continues at coordinate 13,188 of JABZHU010000010.1, forward strand.
AACCGTTGTTGTCGAGGAGTTCCTTGAGGGGCCAGAGTGCTCGCTACTTGCGTTGACTGATGGAACGTACGTTGTTCCGCTAGCAACGGCCCAGGATCACAAGCGCGCATATGATGACGATAAGGGACCTAACACTGGTGGAATGGGCGTCTATTCTCCTGTTCCGTTTGTGACCAATGAAGAACTTTCCCAGATGATTGCCATTGAGCAGCGCGTTGTTGACCAGCTCAAAAAAGAGGGCATCAACTATTCTGGCTGCCTTTACGGTGGATTTATGCTGACCAAAGATGGCCCTAAGGTTCTTGAATTTAACGCTCGCTTTGGCGATCCAGAAACTCAGGTTGTACTGCCTCGCCTCCAGGGCGATTTGGTTTCAATTTTGATGGCTTGCGATAACGGCACCCTCCGTCATCAGCAGGTTTCCTGGTCTGATACAGTGGCTGTTTCTGTTGTTCTGGCAAGTGCCGGATATCCTGGTTCTTACGAGAAGGGCAAGGAGATTACTGGCATCGAGGCTGCTCAGCAGCTTGAGGGCGTTTCTGTTTATCACGCCGGAACTGCTCAGACCGAGGACGGAAAGATTGTCACAGCAGGCGGCCGCGTGCTCAACGTCACTGCGCTTGCACCAACCTTTGAGGAAGCTCGCGCTCGTGCATATGAGGCTTGCGACCTTATCAACTTTGAAGGCAAGCAGCTCAGGCACGATATTGGACTCAAGGCTCTTCAAGGCCGTCCAGAAAAATAGTTAGGTTAGCGCTTATGGCAAATCAAAATGACGAGAAAGCCAACGTACAGGATGGTGCTTGGACCAGCAATCAAGGCAACTCTCAGTTTAGTGATGTGTTTGATGATATGCAGTCTGCTGAGCCAGAGATTCTTGATGCTGACATGCAGGTAACTCCAGAGGTGTTTGATTCTGCTCGCAATGATTTGCACTTGGCAGTTGATTCGCTTACCTACGACGGTGAGCGTGTTGCTGTGGGCGATGCTGCCTACCATCATTCTGGGGAGCCACAAAAGCGCAGCTTTGTTGCAGGTGCAGAGGATGCGCGTGATGCTTCTTTAGAAGAGAAGCCACTTTCTGAAGATACCGTTTGGGTTGGTCGCATTTTTGACGTGAATCGTCTGCGTGTCTCTCTTCCTGATGGACGCACTGCTCTTCGTGATGTCGTGCGCCATCCCGGTGCTGTGGCTATCGTTGCATTGACTGATGAGGGTAGAATTTGTCTGGTCCGTCAGTACCGAACTGCGCTTGGTCGCGTAACAGTTGAGCTGCCTGCAGGAAAGCTTGACCCAGGCGAGGATCCTCTTGATTGCGCTCACCGTGAGTTGCTGGAAGAGACCGGAATGAAGGCGGGAAAGATGGCTTTTCTCACCACTACCGCCACTTCTGATGGATTTACTGACGAGCTCATTCACCTTTATATGGCAACTGAGCTGACCTTTGAGGGATCAGACCCAGATGCCGACGAATTTATTAACGTGGATCTTGTTCCGCTATCTGAGCTGGTAGACGCTGTTCTCGATGGCAAAATCGAGGACGCAAAGACTATCATTGGAGCTCTTATCTGCGATTCAATTTCACACCGATTGCCTATGGAGTAATTACGCATGCTTGATCGTTCTTCTCGCCCTGTACCTGGTAGTTCTTTGACTTCAGCCTCTAGCAGAAACGGCTTTAGAAACTCTGGAAACAACGCCTCTGGCAAACACCGCAAATCGCTGTTTGCCAGTTTTCTTTCTTATTACGCTCCGCAAAAGCATCTGTTTATTCTGGACACTATCTGCGCCATCATTTTGGCTTGTATCGAGCTCGCGTTCCCCCAGATTTTGCGCTCGCTCACCAAGGGGCTGTTTGTGCAGGGTAAAGATGTCATTCTCGGCAGCTTGATATTCATTGCTGTTGGCCTTGTGGTTATGTACTTTGTCCACTTTCTGTGTCGCTACTTTGTCATTAGCTGGGGACACATCATGGGCGTGCGTATGGAAAGTAAGATGCGAGAAGACCTGTTTGACGCCTACGAGCGTATGAGCTTTTCGTATTACGACCGTCACAAGACAGGCGATCTGATGAGTCGCCTGGTATCCGACTTGTTTGACATTTCTGAGACGGCACATCATGGTCCTGAGTACCTGATTATTGGCTTGCTTGAGATTGCCGGCTCTTTTGTCATTCTGGCTTTTATTAACGTACCCCTTACGCTGGTGCTTGCTGGAATTGCTGCGGTGTTGGTAGTGTTTAATTTCTTTGCCAACATGCACATGCGCGGCATTTTTAAAGAGAACCGCATGCGCATTTCCGACGTAAATACCCAGCTAGAAGACTCACTTTCTGGTATTCGCGTGGTTAAGGGCTTTGCGGCGGAAGATCACGAACGTAAGAAATTTAGAGCAAGTAACTCGGCATACTTAGACTCCAAGGCCAATATGTACCAGGCTATGGGCAGGTACCAAGCTGCAATTTCAGGCATGATGGGTGTTTTGAACACTGTTGTGTTGGTTTTGGGCGGCTGGATGATTGCTCAGGGCCAGATGCAAGCCATTGACCTGGCTACGTATGCACTCTACATCTCGCTGTTTACCACGCCAATCATGAACATTCTGAACTTTACCGAGACATTCCAGAAGGGTCTTGCCGGCTTTAAACGATTCACAGAGATTCTTGAAACGCAGCCGGACATTCAAGATGCACCAGATGCCCGGGACATTCAAATTACCGCGGGTGAGATTATCTACCAGGATGTTCATTTTGCTTACAACAATGCTGAAGAGGTTATCGACGGCCTGAACCTTCATATTGAGAGTGGAAAAACTGTTGCACTGGTTGGACCTTCTGGTGGAGGTAAGTCAACTACCTGCGCTTTATTGCCACGATTCTATGACGTCACAAGTGGCAGCATCACCATTGACGGGCAGGATATTCGCTCCGTTACGCAGCATAGTTTGCGCTCGGCAATTGGCATGGTCCAGCAAGACGTGTACCTCTTTGATGGTACTATCGCGGAGAACATTGCATACGGCTGCCCTGAAGCTTCTGAAGAAGACATTGCACTAGCAGCAAAGCGAGCAAATATCGCCGAGTTCATTGAATCGCTGCCAGATGGATATGACACGCAGGTAGGACAGCGTGGAACTAGACTTTCTGGTGGACAAAAGCAGCGCATTTCCATTGCGCGCGTGTTCCTCAAGAACCCTCCACTGCTCATCCTAGACGAGGCTACTTCTGCTTTGGATAACGAGTCCGAGCGTGCGGTCCAGGAGTCCCTTTCCGAGCTGGCAAAGAACAGAACTACGCTGGTCATTGCCCATCGACTCTCGACTATTATGGGTGCTGATGAGATTATCACCATCAATCACGGTCGTGCAGTTGAGCGTGGAACCCACGATGAGCTGCTAGAAAAAGGCGGAATCTACGCTCATTACTATCAAATGCAGTTTGGTGGTGCGCCAAACCTCGCAAGGCGGTAAAATAGAACCTTAAGTGCTTTGCGAACTGAGGTTTGCGGCAGCAATCGTTCTTCTCGCGATACGCTTAACCGCAGGTTTGCGGTTTGCAACTTGCGGTCTGCGACTTGCAGCTTGTAAACCGACGGGTTGTACTTAAGATCAAAAGTCAACGCATTGCACGCTTTAAAGTGTGTTTATGCAGGTTGAATGAGAGAGCTACATGGCTAAAGATGATGCAGAACGTTCACGCTTTGCGCGCCGCCAGAAGGGCGCGCTTGATGCTGACGCAGCTGAAGAGTTGTTTACCAAGGTAGACGAGACGGGTCATCCTAACGAGGAACGCGCAGCTCTAGAGCGTGCTCGCAGGCAGGGCGGAGCTGTGGCAGTGGACGTTGATCCACTTTCGGGATCTGATCCTTCGGGCTCAAATATCGAGAAGGTCATTACAAAGACGGCAGTCCTTTTTGTCCTGGTTTTCCTGGTAATCGTAGTTCTGATGCAGGTCTCTTGTGGTGTTATTCGTCGAGCTAACACAGCAAATCTAACTGAATCAGTTACGGTGCGATCCGTTGCATCTGCATTGCGTGGCGGTGTCGAGTGGGGTAATGGATTTACGCAGTTCCCCGAGGATTTCTCGGTTCAGGAAGCTGACGAGAATACTGGTCGCGTTGAGGTAACAGTTACCGACACGACCTCAAAAGACGTGCTTGAATGCTATGCGGGATCCAGTGTCCAGGCGCAGGCATTTGCTATTAACGCGCTGCTCAACCCACGAATCAATACCGTTGTCTATCACGTCAGTGTTCACAGAAATGACCAAGGTGAGCTTCAGAAATCTCAGCTCTTTGGATTCCTTAAACCTGGCGGAGATGCAACACCTATCTTTACCTTTACGTTTTCAAAGACGCAGTCTTCTGATGGAGTAAATATCACCATGGTCATTACTGGTGCAAACGACACCATCCAAAAAGAATTGCGTGACCAGATTGCAACGTCATTTACGCCAGTTCGCGTGCTTGGCGGCATCGTTGGTGGAGACTCTTCAACAAAGAAGAACACCACAACTGGAACAACAGGAACCACTGGTACCACTAACACCACAGGTACAAGCGACAGTTCTTCAGGCACTAAGTAGCACGTCTCACCTGCGAAAAAGGGCAAAAGAGCCGCTGACATCAGCGGCTCTTTTGCTTGTGCTGCTGGAAGTGACTTATCGGGAGGTCGGCACGCCTCAAAATGGTGGCATGGCGAATAATTTGCACGTTAATTTGACTGAAAGTCATGAAATCGATGTTTCCAAGACGATTTTGGTCCCAAAAAGGTAAAAAAGCCGTTTAGTTGGAGGTTTTAATCTTTATGCATGACGATTTTGAGCGATTTTGATTTAGCAATGTGTCGCTTGATTAATGCCAACTGGGCTTTTACTAATATCAAATCTTTAATTAATTCCCTCGATTTCCAACTAAACGGCTTTTTACCTTTTTCGCTATGTTTTGAGGCTCAATGTTTGTTTGATAAAAATTGAAACGAATAAAGTGCCAGAAAAATGCATTTTCGTGCATAACAACGATTGCTTGCGTAAAAATAGGCGCCCACTCTACGTGAG
>JABZHU010000116.1:0-4195 GCA_015258705.1 Atopobium sp.
TTTTATTGTTACACAATAAGCCCCAGTTGTCCGATTATCTTGACTAGAAACATGACAGTTCTTCAGCGAGGCGCGGCTAAACCGCACTATTTTGTACGCCAAGCTTAAAAGCCGGTGCTCAACCGCATTGCAGGAACACAAAAGAACCCTCGCACCTGAAAGATGCGAGGGTTCTTGATTGAAACTCGTTATCCACCTGCGACTTTACGCTCGCAGGGGTACCATGCTTGCAACGGCTTCGTGCCGCGCTCGCAGCACCTGCCGCGCTCGCAGCGCCTGCCGTGCTTGCAGCGCGCGCCTGACCTGCGGGTTATCGCTCGCCGGCAGCGCGACGCTCGGCGTACTCGGCAGCAAGACGAGCCTGAATGTCGTGCGGGACCTGCTCGTATCCTGCCAGCTCAACGGTATACTCGCCCGTTCCGCGCGAGAGGGATCTCAGCCTTGTAGCGTAATCGGTAACCTCAGCGTATGGAATCGTCGCCTTAATGGTAGTCTCACCAGCAGAAACACCGGTGCCGGAAGACATTCCCTCAACGCGACCGCGGGAAGCGGAAACGTCACCCATGACGGAACCTGCATAGCTGTCTGGAACGGTGATCTCCAGGTGAGCCATAGGCTCCAGGAGAACGGGTTCTGCCTGGTCAACAGCCTTCTGGAAACCAATGCGAGCAGCGGTCTTGAAAGCCATCTCGTTGGAGTCAACTGGGTGGTAAGAGCCCTCGTAGACAGCAACTTTAACGTCAATCATAGGATAACCAGCCAAAACACCTTCGCGCATGGTCTCCTGGACACCCTTATCAATAGCGGGGATGAAGCCGCGTGGAATGTGGCCGCCAACAATCTCGTCCACAAACTCGTAGCCTGCGTCTGGGTTTGGCTCGATGCGCAGCCAGCAGTCGCCGTACTGGCCAGAACCGCCGGTCTGCTTCTTGTGCCTACCCTGAGCACTTGCAACTCGACGGATCGTCTCGCGATATGGGATGCGAAGCGCAACCTTATGTGCGGAAACGCCGGCTCGCTGCTCAAGACGCTCGAGAAGAACGGCTACTTGTGCCTCGCCGATTGCAGAAACAATGGTCTGGCCGGTGTCCTCGTCACGCTCAACCTTAAGAGTTGGATCGGCGTCGGCGGCCTTCTCCAGGAACGCGAAGAGCTTGCCCTCGGTACCGCGCTCATCAGGCTCAATAGCCGTGCGATACAGGGAGTTGGGGAACCTGAACGCGGCAGCCTCAACCTTACCGGTAACGGAGAGCGTGTCGCCCGTCATGGCCTCGAGCTTTGGAACTACTACGATGTCGCCGGCTGCAGCAGTGTTGACGTCAGTTGTTTCTTTGCCGCACATGCGATACAGGTGAGAAAGGCGCTCGGGCTTGCGGGTGCGAGCGTTGATAAGCTCAGAACCTGCAGAAACAGTACCTGCAAGCACCTTTACAAAGGTAAGCTTGCCGTTCTGTGGATCCTGCAACGACTTGAAGGCAAACGCAACAGGGCGCTCGTCATCAGGGGAAATATCAAGCTGCTCACCGTTGACCAGCGGAATGCGGCCAAAGTCAGACATAGTTGGGAACCAGCCGTCAACAGCATCAAGCAAGGAGATGACGCCCTCCTCGCGAACGCAAGAGCCCGAGAAAACAGGAACAAAAATGCGCTCCATAAGAGCCTTGCCCAGCAGACCCTCAAGCTCTTCCTGCGTAATCTCTCCGCCCTCAAGGTAGCGCATCATCAGCTCATCGTCGGCCTCAACAACCAGCTCGGTCAGGGCCGCGCGAGCAGCCTCTGCCTCTGCCTGGAACTCGGCAGGAATATCGGTGACCTCAGGCTTGCCGTCTACCAGCTTGCGCGCCTTCTGATGGACAACGTCAATGATGCCGGAGAACGCCTCGCCAGAACCCATTGGAATGGTCACTGCGCCAAGCGAGGAGCCAAAACGATCCTGGAGCATAGCCATCGCGGTCTCGTAGTCTGCATCAGGGCGGTCCAGGCGGTTGATAAACAACGCACGGCAGAGAGACAGGTCCTCAGCGGCAAACCAAAGCCTGGTGGTGATAGTGCCAGGTCCACTAGCTGCATCAACAACAAACAGCGCAGTCTCAACAGCGCTCATTGCCGAATAGGCATCACCCACAAAGTCAGGATAGCACGGTGCGTCAAGCACGTTAATACGTGTATTTTCCCAGGTAATTGGTGCGATAGTAGTAGAGATAGAGAATCCGCGCTCTGACTCTTGTGAATCGTAATCAAGCGTGGGCTTTGTGCCTGCGTGGCCGCCTAAACGAGTGGTTGCACCCGTCAGATGCAGCATTGCCTCAGCAAGCATGGTTTTGCCCACGCCACCTTGGCCCACCAGGACCACATTCTTTACCTTAGAAACATTTTTTTCGGCCATGATGCCTCCTCTGACTGCGGCAAGCAGCCGAGAAGGTCAGCCGATAGTACGCGCCCGAGTCTAGCGCGATATGCCTCGGCCCTTCCTGCTACTTACCGAACAAGAAAACCTCTAGCCACCCTACCGTACCGCAAAGCGTAAAAAGAGACACCCACCATTCGATAAACGACATATGGTGGGTGCCTCAAAGTTTCTTCTCGACAGAAGAATTTGTGATGTTGCCGCAGGTAGATGATGCGAAATCGCAGAACGTCACCCGCGTGCATCACAAAAGTTAGATTCTAACTCCTCGGTGAACGGTGTTGTTAAAGATCAGATAGCCGATAATTGCGTTCACCAGCGACAGCGTAACAAAGATAATGTTTGGCAGCGTCTCGTTAATCACGCCCGTTGACGAGCTAAATGATTCGATAACCGGAACAATCATCATCATGAACGTTCCGCCGATAACAAACATGGGGCCCAGCGTGCCCGCAAGAGAAGACACCGTGACCGAAAGACTCCTCTTGGTAATATCAACAACAGAAGTCCAGTCAAAATTTGGACGTCGAATATCAATGGCTAGGCCAACGTTAGACGCCAGGAACACAATGCAGAGCGGCAGAATAACGTTTCTCAGGGCTGTTTCAATGGTGATGTGACCAGGAATCAGGAAGAAAATCTGGGTCACAACGCTGAAAATGAGCACGTAAAGCATGTTAACGGCAATCTTTGCGCCAAAAATCTGCTTTGAAGATACGGGCATAGTTGCCATCAGCCAGTTTGAGCGGCCTTCCAGCGAGTACGAAATAGCAGCGGAGTTGGCAGCGCAGAACATCGAGGTGCCAAACCAGGTGGTTATCATGCCAAAGATGGTTCTTGCCAAAGGTAGATAGCGCGGAACCTCGGACGCAGGAACAAAGTAGGCCACGATAGACGACGTGCTAAAGAACATGGAAATAAAGGCGAGAATAACCATCAGCAAGCAGCCAAAAAGCATGTTTATAAAGACTGCTGGGTAACCTGTGATGGTCTGAATCTCTTTTCTGATCAGAGCAACAAAAGGCGTCGCGGACTTGGTGGAAATCTGTTTGGTGGTGAACTTCTTCTGGACCTTGTCCTCGCTTACTAGTGCATTAATGCGGTCGTTGAAGCGAGAAATGATTGCCACAATTGCTGCAGGAGCTCCAACAGAAACTAGGACAAACAGCAAGAAGCTAACAAGGGAGCCAGAGTTAAAGAAATCCGCAATCCACAGTGATGGAAGATAAACTACGCCAACTGAACTTGCAACGCTAAAGACGGTGTTCTGGAAGTTATCCACCACACCTGGGACAAACTTGTCTGCATTGAAAGATATCGTAAAGATAAAGAACAGATACGCGACCATAAATAGAAGACCGAACGCTCCGCCGATAACCACGCCGAGTGACTTGAAGTGCAGCTTTGCAGCAAGGGCAGCAACCACAAAAGCCAAGAGAATTGCAGCAGAAACTGCAAGGTTAGGCCCAAGAAGAAGCGCGAACAAGGCACCAATCAAGCGTGGAAGTGTAACAGCCTCAAAGGTGAAGTAAGCCAAAAAGACTGGCAGCATAATGACAATAGACCAGATACCCTCTGCAGCATACAGAGCTGCTACGCGAGAATAAATAATGGTGCTCTTTTTGATTGGAAGCGACATGATAAAGTCGTAATCCTTGTACGCAAAAAGCACGCCATTGGCCTTTACAAACGTCAAAATAATACCAGGTAGAGCGCCAACAAGAATTCCTGCTAAAGGAAGCAGCCTTGTGAAGCCGGCAATGGCTAGAGTTGTCGCAATGCCGTAAA
>JABZHU010000117.1:0-4144 GCA_015258705.1 Atopobium sp.
GCTTCAAGGTGTTCTTGGACCTCAAGGTGCACGACATTCCATTCCAGGTCAAAGGCGCTGTCCACTCTGCATCGCTTTCTGGTGCAGACATTCTTTCTATTCACGGCCTGGGAACCGCTCAGATGATTGCTGCTGGTCGTGAGGGTGCAGAAGAGGCTGCAGTAGAGCGTGGCGTTGATGAGTCTGGCCGTACCAAACTGGTAGCTATCTCTGTGCTTACCAGCATGGATGAGGACGCGCTCCACTCCATTGGCGTAGACGGATCTATTAAGGATGAAGTTGCTCGTTTGGCGTCTCTTTCTTACAACGCTGGCGCTGACGGAATTGTCTGCTCTCCTCAGGAAGCTCAAGAAATGAGAGAGCTTTTGGGACCAAATGCACTCATTGTGACCCCAGGAGTACGTCCAGAAGGTGCCGAGAAGGGCGATCAGGTCAGAATTTCCACACCTTCAGCTGCAATTAAGGCCGGAGCAAGCAAATTGGTAGTTGGTAGGCCAATTACCTGCGCAAACGATCCAGTCGAAGCATTTGAAGCCATCATTTCTGAGCTCAAAAATTAACGGAAGTTGTTGGAATTGTGATGAACAGGTGGTTTTTGATGCGGAAATATTAAAAAACCCCTTGTAAATAACGTGTTATGTGGCAAACTATTTTGCTGAAGTGCAAAAGGCACATTAAATTGAGTTTCGTATATGACGTACGAAAACGATGTTTGGAGGAACAATGGCTCTACCTACACTTACCGATGAGCAGCGCAAGGCAGCACTTGAGAAGGCAGCTCAGGCTCGTCACGCTCGTGCAGAGCTTCGCGAGAAGGTTAAGACTGGTAAGGTCTCCCTTAAAGAGGTCCTTGATTCTACCGATCCTATTGCTGAGCGTATGAAGGTTTCCGCTCTTATCGAGTCCCTTCCTGGCTATGGCAAGGCAAAGGCAGCAAAGATTATGGACGAGCTCGGAATTTCCGCAACTCGCCGCGTTAAGGGCCTTGGTGCTCGTCAGCGTGAGCAGCTCCTCGAGGCACTGACCAAGTAGTGGCTCGTTCAGCCAAACTTTTTGTAGTATCTGGACCGTCAGGTGTAGGAAAAGGAACGCTTGTCTCTCTGTTGAGGGACAAGCGCCCAAACCTAGGCCTGACGGTTTCGGCTACTACGCGCTCTCCACGACCAGGAGAAGTCGATGGAGTTGCGTATTATTTTCTTTCCGATGAAGAATTTAAAAAGCGCGTTGATGCTGGTGAATTCCTTGAGTGGGCTCATGTTCATGGCCATTGCTATGGCACGCTCAAATCCGAGGTTGATCGCCTGATTTCTGCAGGTCAGTCTGTTGTTCTAGAGATTGACGTTCAGGGTGGACTTATGGTCCACAAACAATATCCCAACGCCATTCTCGTCTTTATTAAGCCACCTTCATTTGAAGAGCTTGAACAGCGCCTTAGAGGTCGTGGTACAGAAGACGAGAAGACCATTTCTACGAGACTTTCTAATGCTTCGCGTGAAATGGAGCATGCAAACGACTATACTGTTTGCATTGTGAACGACAACCTTGAGACTGCTCTGGGCAAGCTCGAGGAAGTTTTTGATGACTATGAATCAGACGGAGGTCAGCTTTAATGTCTGTTATTAAGCCTGAGATTGACAGCCTGCTTCAGAAGACTGAGCAGAATCCATTCTTGCTTTGCTCACTTGCTTCTAAGCGTGCTTGCGATATTAACAATATGCTTCACGGTCAGCACCTACGTGTAACCGCTGTTCAGGATTTTGATGACATTACTACTGTTGCAAGTGGTAAAGATTCTGTCTCTATTGCTATGAAAGAGATTAACGACGGTACCCTTGGCTTTGTTAAAGATTCTTTTGACGAGGCTATTAAGGGCGAGAACACCATCGTTTACTAAGAGTTATGACTGAAAGAGTATGTCTGGTTCACTACCACGAAATTGGTTTAAAGGGTAAGAACCGATCCACTTTTGAAAATCAGTTGGTAACAAATTTGCGACGAGCCCTCCGACACTTTCCAGTGGCGGGGGTTTCTCGCATTTCTGGCTACCTTCTTGTAGAAACCACTGATAAACAAGCAACTGAAGAGCTGCAACATGCTGTGGCCCAGGTTCCTGGCGTTGCACGTGCTTCTTTGGCGTATCGTTGTGGCTTAGATGAGCAGGAGTTTTGTAACGCCGCCGTGAAGGCGCTGGGGGAGTCCGGTGACTTTACTACGTTTAAAGTGCATGCTCGCCGTTCCTCAACGGTCTATCCAAAGCATTCCATTGAGATTAACCAGCTTGTAGGCGCAGTCCTTTGCGAGAATTTCCCTGATAAAAAAGTTCAGATGCATAATCCGGATATGACGGTCTATGTGCATGTTGTTCAGGGCAACGTATATGTTTACGCTGCATCTATTCACGGTGTCGGCGGTCTTCCTGTTGGCACCGCTGGCAAAGTAGTATCGCTTCTTTCTAGCGGTATAGATTCGCCTGTTGCCACATGGATGGTTGGTCGCAGAGGTGCTACGGTTATTCCCGTTCACTTCTCTGGTCGCCCTATGACTTCCGATACCAGCGAATATTTGTGTCAGGATATCATTGAGGCTCTTGAGCCTGCTGGTCTTATTGGCAGGATGTATGTTGTGCCCTTTGGCGAGCACCAGCGTGAGATTTCTCTTGCCGTTCCACAAGCTCTTCGTGTCATTATGTATCGTCGTGTGATGTACATCATTGCACAGAAGATTGCAGAGCTTGAGGGTGCTAAAGCCCTGGTAACTGGTGAGTCACTTGGTCAAGTTGCTTCTCAGACACTTGATAACATTGCTGCTGTCAACGAGGCAGTTACCATACCTGTTTTGAGGCCTCTGATTGGCTCTGACAAGCAAGAAATTATCCGTCGCGCCCAAGATATCAACACGTTTGATATCTCAACGCAGACGGCTCCTGATTGCTGCACATTGTTTATGCCTCGCAGACCCGAGACTCACGCAAGAATGCGAGAAGTTCTTGAGGCATGGAATTCTTTTGATCATGAAGCCATGATTGATGACCTTATGCAGCATATTGAGTACATTGACTTTAGTCAGTGTCCTTCATATAAGCCACCTAAAACACTTGCTGCTCGTCATAAAGAGCTTGCTCCTGCAGAGTTTATTACTGACTAGAATATTTCTGCAGTTCAAAGGCTTTGATGGCTTTGCATAGATGCATTTTTAGAATCCGTCCTGTGAAGGGACGGATTTTTTATTTGAGTGAATTGATAATCTTATTTAGGACAATTTTGTTGATTCCAGTTCGCTTCACTTATCTGCAAATTGTTTACAACTGTGTCAGATTACCAGCAGTTTTATGACAAGATTGCTAGATAAATATTTAAAAGTCGTGTTTCTCGTTAGCCTAATAGTTGAATATAAATCTGAGGTGATTGTATGGCTCAGATTTCAAATAACCGAACTCAAATAATTAATAAATTGATGAGAAGGTCTAACCTCTCTAAGCAGCAACTCTTAGCGGTTATTGCTGTGATTGTTCTAGGTATTGTTTCAGTAGTTGTATTTATTGGGATGATTAACGCTGGAACATCAGAGTCTTTTGACAGATCACATAATCAAGCAAGCTCGACACAGGGAGCGATTGTTGCGGAAAATCCACAGCACTCGCAAGAGGATAAGACTACAGAGCAGCCAGGAGATGACCATAAGATTAAAGAAGCATCTCCTCAAATGATGGTTCATGTTGATGGAGCCGTTAAATCACCCGGTCTGTATGCACTTCAGATGGTAAATCCACGTGTAAACGACGCAATTCAAATAGCAGGTGGCTTGACTGAAGATGCTAACAGTCAAGGCATTAATCTAGCGTCTCCTATAGAAGATGGTCAAAAAATTTATATTCCTCGAAAGGGAGAAGAGGCTCCGCCAGAGATTTCGCAGCCAGGTCAAAATAAAGCAACGAGCAATAAGCAGACAGATAAGAAGAGTGACAAAAAGACAGTTGTAGATATTAATCGAGCAACCGTAGAAGAATTTACTCAGCTAAAAGGCGTTGGAGAAGGATTGGCTAAGCGTATTGTTGCAGATAGACAAAAGAACGGACCCTTTAAGACTACTGAAGATTTGATGCGCGTCACTGGCATTGGTCAGAAAAAGTTTGATCAGCTTAAGG
>JABZHU010000011.1:0-17908 GCA_015258705.1 Atopobium sp.
CTGGGAAGAACACAGCAACCTGAGCAGGAAGATACAGGATTGCAGATGCAAAGATGATTGGTACAACGCCTGCAGTGTTTACCTTAATTGGAAGGTAAGTTGACTGACCACCCATCATACGACGACCAACAACGCGCTTGGCATAGTTGATAGGAATACGACGCTGACCACGCTCAATGTAAACAATGAGCGGAATAATAGCGAGCATAACCACAACAGTAACAACGGTAAGAACAATGTTTCCACGAGTAGCTACTGAAGAAATAAGGGCTGTTGGAAGTCCAGCCATGATGTTTGCAAAGATGATAAGACTCATTCCGTTGCCAACACCCTGCTGGGTAATAACCTCACCGAGCCACATAATAATGATGGCACCAACTAGCATAGTAAAGACTACCAGGAAGTTTTCAAGTGCCTCAGGCACGCCCTCCATAGATGCAAAAGATACACCATAGCTCTTAAACAAGAACAGGTAACCAACTGCATTGAGCAGAGCTAGGCCAACCGTAAGATAACGCGTGTACTGCGTAATCTTACGCTGGCCGCTCTCACCATCTTTAGCAAGCTCGCCAAGAGATGGAATAACGGACTGCATCATCTGGAAGATGATCTGAGCCGTAATGTAAGGCATGATGCCCAGACTGAAAACAGACATGCGAGAAAGAGCGCCACCCGAAAATAGGTTAAGCACGGCCATTGCGCCATTCTTAGCAAGACCATTCTGATAAACAGAAAGCATCTGCTGGAATGGAGCACCGGGCACAGGAAGATACGCACCAAAACGGTACAGAAGAAGAATCAGTACCGTAAGGAGAATCTTTCCCCTTAGTTCCGGAACACGAAATGCGTTGGCGATTCCTTTACTCACTACTCGGCCTCAACCTTTCCACCGGCCGCCTCGATCTTAGCCTTTGCGGAGGCGGAAACCTTGTCGACCTTAACAGTGAGCTTCTTAGAAAGCTCGCCATCACCCAGAACCTTGACTGGGATGAAGTTGTACTTGATAACTCCCTTAGCAACCAGAGCCTCTGCGTCTACGGTCTCGCCGTCTGCAAAGAGTGCATTCAGACGAGCAACGTTGACTGGAGCGTACTCAACACGGTTGTGGTTAGTGAAACCAGGAAGCTTAGGAAGACGCATAGCCAGTGGCTGCTGTCCACCCTCGAAGCCAGCGCCCTTACCGCCACCAGAGCGGGAGAGCTGACCATTCATACCGCGGCCGGCAAAAGTACCATTGCCTGAAGAATTACCGCGACCTACGCGCTTACGATTTTTGCGCGAACCCACTGCGGGGCGAAGATCATTGAGCTGCATTATTACTACCTCTAGTTCTCTTCAACCTCGACAAGGTGCTTAACCTTGAAGATCATTCCACGAATGCTTGGGTTGTCAGGCTGCTCGACGGTATCGCCGATCTTGTGGAGGCCGAGGGCCTTCACCGTAGCAGTCTGGTCCTTCTTGACGCCTGCAACGGCGCCACGGACAAGCTTGATGCTAAGGTTCTTAGCCATCGTTAGTTCTCCTTTCCGACGAACATATCGCCGACGGTTAGGCCACGACGCTCAGCTGCTTCTTCTGGGCTGGAAAGCTCCTTCAGACCCTCAGCTGCTGCCTTAATCATGTTCAGAGCGTTGTCGGTACCAAGGGACTTAGAAAGTACATTGGTGATACCTGCAAGCTCGAAGAGTGGACGAATAGGACCACCAGCAATAACACCAGTACCCTCGAATGCAGGCTTAATAAGAACAGAACCTGCACCGTAGTGACCAGTGACTGCGTGTGGTACGGAACCAGTCTCGGTCAGTGGGACCTTGAACATGTTCCTCTTTGCGTCCTCGACGCCCTTCTGAATTGCCAGAGGTACCTCAGCGGAACGACCCTGGCCAATACCAACGTTACCCTTACCGTCGCCAACGACTACCAGAGCAACGAGTGACATACGGCGGCCACCCTTAACGGTCTTGGAAACGCGGTGAATATAAACGACGCGCTCCTGAAGATCCGTATCCTGCTGGCGCTTACGATCACGTGCCATTGAATCCTCCTAGAACTTCAGGCCCGCGTTGCGGGCGCCATCTGCCAAAGCCTTGACGCGGCCGTGATAGAGACGGCCACCACGGTCAAAAGTGACCTCAGTGACGTTCTTCTCGGCAGCGCGCTTACCGATAAGCTCACCTACGAACTCAGCTGCCTCCTTGTTGGAGCCAACCTTGCCAGTAGAACGGAACTCTGGGTCAAGCGTAGAGGCAGAGCAGAGAGTTCTTCCAGAAGCGTCGTCAATAAGCTGTGCATAAATGTTTGCGTTTGTGCGGTGAACTGCAAGACGCGGACGCTCAGGTGTACCAAAGACCTTGGCACGTACGCGGCGCTTGCGGCGTTCAAGACCCGCCTTTTTCGCCTGCTGCTTGTTCATTCCTTCTCCTTAGAGACATGCCATCACCTAACGGGGTGATGGTCTTTTAGCCTAAAAGTAGGGTTGCTTTACTTAGCAGCCTTACCGAGCTTCCTGCGGATGTGCTCGCCTTCGTAGTGAATGCCCTTGCCCTTGTAAGGCTCTGGTGGACGCTTCATACGAATCTCAGCTGCAACCTGTCCGACCTTCTCCTTAGAAATACCCTTAACAGTAAGGTGAGTGTTATCAGGTACCTCAAAGCTAATGCCCTCAGGTGCAACATAGAGAACTGGGTGAGAATAACCAAGGGAAAGGTCAAGATCCTTGCCCTTAAGTGCTACACGGTAACCAACGCCGGTGAGCTCGAGCTTCTTCTCGAAGCCCTCAGAGACACCAACAACCATGTTGTGGATAAGGGTACGGACAAGACCCTGCTGAGCATTGGACTCAGTGGACTCGTCAACGCGAGTAACAAGAATCTCCTCGCCCTCCTGAGCGATAGCAACCAGCTCAGAGAAAGTACGAGTCAGCTCGCCCTTAGAACCCTTAACGGTAACGGTGGTGTTATCAACTGTCACAGTGACTCCAGCAGGAATCTGGACAGGCTTCTTACCAATACGAGACACGGCTGTCTCCTTTCATTCCTGTCAGATTTACCAAACGTAAGCGATGACCTCGCCGCCAACGCCGTTCTTACGAGCGTCGCGGTCGCACATCATGCCCTTAGAAGTGGAAACCACTGCAGTACCAAGACCACCAAGAACGCGTGGAAGCTTCTCAGCGGTGGAGTAAATGCGCAGACCAGGCTTGGAAATACGACGAATGCCGCGGATAACCTTAGCGCGCTTCTTACCATACTTAAGGGTGATGTGAAGAGTCTTCTGAGGCTTAGTATCCTCAACGGTGTAACCCTCGACATAGCCCTCTTCGGTGATGACGCGAGCAATCTCAACGAGCACCTTGCTCGATGGCATGGATACGGAATCCTTGCCAGCTGAGTTTGCGTTACGAATACGCGTCAGCATGTCTGAAATGGGATCGGTAATTTTCATTTGATCCTTCTCCTTCGTTAATGATGAAACTGCGTGTCTGGTTCATCTACACCCGTGGCGCAGATGCCTTGACGCCAGAGCCCTGAGTCCTACCAGCTTGCCTTGCGGACACCAGGAAGCTCGCCCTTGCTCGCTAGCTCACGGAAGCACACACGGCACAGACCAAACTTGCGGTAAACGGAGTGGGGACGTCCACAACGCTGGCAACGGTTCTGTGTGCGCGTAGAGTACTTCGGCTCACGCGAGGCTTTGACGATCATCGAAGTCTTAGCCACAAATCCTCCTTCAAAATGCAACTTGGCGAACGCCAAGATGACTTCAAACAATAGTGCTGGTGACTATGTCACCCGGCATCAAAGATGCCAACAGGAATGCGCTTAATTTAAGCGCAGGTAAAAGTTAGTCCTGCTTGAATGGGAAGTGGAAGGCGTCGAGAAGTGCCTTACCCTCTTCGTTGGTGTTAGCAGTGGTGACAATGGTGATGTCCATACCGCGGGTGTGGTCCATCTTGTCAAAGTCAATCTCTGGGAAGATGAGCTGCTCGGTTACGCCCATGGAGAAGTTACCACGGCCGTCGAAGCTCTTAGCAGAGATACCACGGAAGTCGCGGATACGAGGAATTGCAACTGCGATCAGACGATCCAGGAACTCCCACATACGATCGCCACGAAGGGTAACTTTAGCGCCGATTGGCATACCCTGGCGAAGCTTAAAGGTTGCGATAGACTTGCGAGCGTGTGTAACAAGTGGCTGCTGACCAGTAATGGTACGGAGGTCGTTTACAGCGCCGTCGATTGCCTTAGCGTCTGTAGCTGCCTCGCCAACACCCATGTTGACAACAATCTTCTCAAACTTAGGAATCTGGTTAACGTTGGTGTAACCAAATTTCTCCTTCAGAGCATCACGCACGGATGCGTAGTAAAGCTCTTTAAGGCGAGGTGTGTACTTCTCGTCTGCCATGGTTTCTCCTTAACTCTTGGGGTTTTAAGTGCGGGGATCGCCTCGCACCTCCTAGTTTGGCGAACTAGGAGCCATCTGCATCCTCGAGACATACGTGTCCCATAGAAAGACGCAATGAACAATATTAGACCTTATTGAGCAAAAATGGGACGAGAATTTCAAGCTAGCTGATATTTTTTCGTGTCATCACATGACTTACACAACACCGCACTTCTCGCCCAAAAAGAAAACCCCGCTATCTGATGATAACGGGGTTTGAAGTAGCTCTGAGATGTTTCTACATAGCGAGAAACACGTATAACTTAGAGCTCAGCGCCTGACTTCTTGGAGACGCGGACCTTAGTGCCGTCCTCCTTGATCAGGTAGCCAACACGGGTTGGCTTGTCGGTCTTAGGGTCGATAAGAGCAACATTGGAAGCGTCGATTGCTGCCTCTGCCTCAACGATGCCACCCTGCTGGTTAGCTGCGTTTGGCTTGACATGGCGCTTTGCAATTGCAACGCCCTCAACGACAACCTTGTTCTTCTCTGGATATACGCGAAGAACCTCGCCGCGCTTACCCTTGTCCTTACCAGTGAGGACCTCGACCTTGTCGCCCTTCTTGATCTTCATCTTAGGCATGTCGTTCCTCCTTAAAGGGTCTCAGGTGCAAGTGAGACAATCTTCATGTACTTGTGGTCGCGCAGCTCGCGAGCGACTGGTCCAAAGATACGAGTACCCTTGGGCTCACCCTCTTTGTTAACAAGAACGCATGCGTTCTGGTCAAAGCGGATGTAGCTACCGTCCTTGCGACGGGTGTCCTTAGCGGTACGAACGATGACGCAGCGAACAATGTCGCCCTTCTTCACCGAACCACCTGGAGTAGCCTCCTGGACAGCGCCAATGATGACGTCGGCAAGGCCGGCGTAACGACGCTTGGAGCCACCAAGGACCTTGACGCACTTTACGCGCCTTGCGCCGCTGTTGTCAGCGACGTTGAGAATGGTCTCCATCTGAATCATGTGACGTTCCTCCGGAACCTAATTTCTCAGAGGTGCGCGTATTTGCGCACATGAGAAATAATGATAGATACAAAACTAGGTTGAGCTAAAAGCTGTTTCCTAGGTGCTAATTACTTAGCGCGCTCAACGATCTCTGCGAGACGCCAACGCTTGGTCTTGGAAAGAGGACGAGTCTCCATGACGCGGACGGTATCGCCCAGACCAGCCTCGTTGTTCTCATCGTGAACGTGAAGCTTCTTGCCGATGGTCATCATCTTGCCATACTTAGGGTGGTGCTTACGGTACGTAATTTCTACCGTAATCGTCTTCTCGCCAGAGATGGAGACGACGAGTCCGGTACGAACCTTACGCGCATTTCTGCTTTCGGTCTCTGCCATAACTTATCTCCTGCGATCTAGTTCTGCTCTGCGGATGCTTCCGCAGCAATTTGACGGGTGCGCATCTCGGTCTGAACGCGAGCAATGTCACGCTTTACAGCCTTGACACGAGCGGTGTTGTCCAGCTGGCTGGTTGCCATCTGGAAACGAAGATTAAAGAGCTCTGCGCGGCCTTCCTCGAGTTTCTTAGCGAGGTCTGCATCGCTCATAGCCTTGATTTCGGTGTACTTCATTAGTTCTCACCGTCCTGATCGGCCTTGGAGACAATCTTGGTCTTGATTGGAAGCTTGTGCTGAGCAAGACGGAGAGCCTCACGAGCAACTTCCTCTGGTACGCCATCAATCTCGAACATGATACGACCAGGCTTAACAACTGCTACCCACTCTTCTGGGTTACCCTTACCGGAACCCATGCGAGTCTCTGCAGGCTTCTTGGTGATTGGCTTATCTGGGAAGATAGTAATCCAAACCTTACCGCCACGCTTCATCTCACGGGTGAGAGCAATACGAGCAGCCTCAATCTGGCGGTTAGTAATCCAGTGAGCCTCCTCTGCACGGATGCCCCAGGAACCAAAATGCAGCTGGGTATTACCCTTTGCCTGGCCCTTCATGGAACCGCGCTGTACCTTACGGTGCAATACACGCTTTGGAGCAAGCATTAACGGCCCCTCCTCTCATTGCGAGCACGACGAGGACGAGCGGAGCCCTCAAGAGCTGGGTTAGGTGTTGGCTGTCCAGGCATCTTCTCGCCGTAATAAATCCAAACCTTGATACCAACAGCGCCCATGGTGGTGCGACCTGTAGCGGTACCATAGCCGATTGCAGCACGAAGGGTGTGCAGAGGCACGCGACCCTCACGGTACCACTCACGGCGGCCCATCTCAGCACCGTTCAGACGACCGGAGCACTGGATACGAATACCCTTAGCGCCAGCCTTACGAGCGGACTGAACAGCCTTACGCATAGCGCGACGGAAAGCGACACGCTGCTCAAGCTGCTCTGCGATGGACTGAGCAACAAGGTTTGCGTCAAGCTCAGGACGCTTAACCTCGACGACATCTACGTTGACCTGACCCTTGCCGACCTTAGCAACACGCTCAAGATCTGCACGAAGTCCGTCAATCTCTGCACCCTTCTTGCCAATGACAATACCAGGACGTGCGGAGAAAATAGTTACCTTGACCTTATCGCCAGCGCGCTCGATATCAATGCGAGCAACAGCTGCCTTCTCAAGGCGCTTCTCAAGATACTTGCGGATAGCAAGATCGTTGCCGAGCTGCTCGGCGTAGTCCTTATCGGCGTACCAACGAGAACGCCAGCTCTCGGTTACACCAAGACGGAAGCCTGTAGGCTGTACTTTCTGACCCATTCCTACGCCTCCTTTCGAGGTGCAACGACAACGGTAATGTGGCTCATGCGCTTGTTAATGCGGGAAGCCGAACCCTTTGCACGAGGACGAATACGCTTAAGCGTTGGGCCTTCGTCAACAAAAGCGGTCTTGACTACCAGGTTGTTAGCGCGGAGACCATTGTTGTTCTCGGCGTTAGCAACTGCAGAGCGCAGAACCTTAGCAACATCAGTAGCGGCAGCGCGAGTCGAGAACTGAAGAACCTCAAGGGCCTTCTCGACAGACTTACCGCGGACAAGCGCGACAACTGCGCGAGCCTTACGAGGAGCAACGCGAACATACTTAGCTGTTGCGCGAACCTCAATAGAATCGGTGTTCTTAGCCATTTACTACACTCCCCCTATTTGGCCTTGTGACCGCGGAAGGTACGGGATGGGGAGAACTCGCCCAACTTGTGACCAACCATGGACTCGGTGACGTACACAGGTACATGCTTACGACCATCGTGAACAGCGATGGTGTGACCGACCATCTCAGGGAAGATGGTTGAGGAACGTGACCAAGTCTTGATAACGTCCTTCTTGCCAGCCTCGTTCATTGCAGCGACACGCGCAAGGAGGCGAGTCTCCACAAAGGGGCCTTTTTTGAGACTTCTGCTCATTTATCTACTCCTACTCGTGTCTTACTTGGACTTACGACGGCGAATGATCAGGCGGTTAGAAGCCTTCTTCGGGTCGCGGGTCTTATAACCCTTGGTTGGCTTACCCCATGGGGTGACGGAAGGACGACCAGAAGTGTGGTTCTTACCTTCACCACCGCCGTGTGGGTGGTCAACAGGGTTCATGACAGTACCACGGACGGTAGGACGGACGCCTGCCCAACGGGAACGACCAGCCTTACCAACAACAATGTTGGAGTGCTCAGCGTTACCAACCTCGCCGATGGTTGCACGGCAGGTCAGAAGAACACGACGGAGCTCGGAGGAAGGCATACGCAGAACTGCATAGCCGTTGTCCTTACCCATGAGCTGGACGGAAGTACCAGCAGCGCGTGCCATTGCAGCACCCTTGCCAGGCTGGAACTCAACTGCGTGAACAAGAGTACCTACTGGAATCTGCTCAAGAGTGGTGCAGTTACCAGGCTTAATGTCGATGTCCTTGGTACCAGAAAGAACGGTGTCACCGACGCTCAGGCCCTCTGGGCAAAGGATGTATGCCTTTGCGCCGTCTGCATAGTGCAGAAGAGCAATACGAGCGGAACGGTTAGGATCGTACTCAACAGTAGCGACCTTAGCTGGGATGTCATCCTTGCGACGCTTGAAGTCGATACGACGGTACTGGCGCTTGTGGCCACCACCCTGGTGACGGGTAGTGATGCGGCCATTGTTGTTGCGGCCAGCCTTCTTTGGCAGAGGCTCGAGAAGGGACTTCTCGGGCTTATCAGTTGTAATCTCAGCAAAGTCTGAGATTGTCTGGAAGCGCCTGCCTGCGCTTGTTGGCTTTAGATGCCTAACTGCCATAAACAGTATCCCTTTCTTCTCCGTTGGCTAGCCCGCTTAAGGGAAAGTCGAGCTAACACCGGATTACCACGGTACCGCGCGTATCTATTATGCGCGGCATACGAACCCGTACCTCAAAAGAGGCACGGGAGAAAAACCTTACTCAGCAGAGTTATTGCCGAAGATCTCGATAGTCTCACCAGCAGCAAGGGTAACAATAGCCTTCTTCCACTGGCGGGTCTTACCTGCCTGCTGATAACGTACACGCTTGTTCTTTGGCTTAACAGAAAGTGTGTTTACCTTGGTGACGTGTACAGAGAAGAGCTTCTCTACAGCTGCAGCAATCTCGTCTTTACCTGCGTTACGAGCAACCTCAAAAGTGTACTTGCCCTGCTCCATCAGATCGAAAGCACGCTCTGAAACGATAGGACGAATGATGACCTCATAAGGAGAGTTCATTATGCGAGCACCTCCCCAAGCTGCTTAGCAACATCAGCGGACATAACAAGTGCGCCGTTGTCGATCAGGAAACGAGTAGTAACCTCAGAAACGCCGAAGATTGAAACCTTAGGAAGGTTACGGAAAGAGAGGTAGGTGTTGACGTCGTCGTCTGGGACGATGACAGTAACGCGCTTACCCTCAATACCGAGGTTCTGAAGTGCAGCCTTTGCCTGCTTGGTGGAAGGCTGAGCAAACTCGAGAGAATCAACGAGGACAAGCTCGGAGTCTGCAACCTTGCCGGAGAGGACGGACCTCATAGCAAGCTTGACCATCTTGTTGTTAATACGACGTGCGTGGGAACGAGGGGTAGGTCCAAAGATGACGCCACCACCAGTCCACTGACCAGCACGAATAGAACCCTGGCGAGCACGACCAGTACCCTTCTGACGGTAAGGCTTAACGCCACCGCCGGATACCTCGTGACGGTTCTTTGTAGAGTGGGTACCCTGACGTGCGGATGCGTCCTGGCAGACTACAACCTGGTGCACAACAGGGATGTTTGGCTCAATGCCATAGACGTCAGAGGAGAGCTCGGCGTCGCCGACCTTCTTTCCCTCTACGTTCTTAATCTCATACTTGGACATGTTGTCTCCTTGTTAGCCTAAGTGTTTGCCTAAAGGCCCTTAGGCCATGCGGACCTGGACGAGGGCATTCTTGCCGCCAGGAACAGCACCCTTGATAAGCATGAGGTTCTGCTCAGCATCAACGCGGACAAGCTTAAGGTTCTTGACCGTAACGCGCTCTGCGCCCATGTGACCATACATGTGAAGGCCCTTACGAACGCGTGCAGGGTATGCGCACTGACCAATGGAACCTGGACGACGCTGGTTACGAGAACCGTGAGTCATTGGACCGCGAGAGAAGTTCCAGCGCTTAACGGTACCCTGGAAACCCTTACCCTTAGAAGTGCCTGTTACGTCAACAGCGGTGACCTCGGAGAAGTCAGCAACTGTGACAACATCGCCGGTCTTGTGCTCAGAAGCATCCTCAACGCGAACCTCGCGGAGGTAACGCATTGGCTCGACGCCCTGTGCCTTGAAATGACCAGCCATTGGCTTGTTGACATGCTTCTCGGAGATGTCGCCGAAGCCAATCTGTACGGCATTGTAGCCGTCCGTCTCAACAGTCTTTACCTGTGAAACGGTGCAGGGGCCAGCAAGAACGACGGTAACAGGAACGACGTTGTCGTTCTCGTCCCATACCTGGGTCATGCCCAGCTTGCGGCCGAGGATGGTATTAACCATGCTCTTTCCTAACCTTCGGTGGTCATGGGACCTTGAGAGCACATCGGGTACTCTTCCCCAGCGGACCACGTCCTGTACATACTGCCTTTAGACATAATTGTCCTGTTTGAGCAGCCCGTCTACTTTACACTCATTTTTGACAAGAAACAAGCCTAAAATCTCTAAAAGATGAACGCTTTGTGAAGACCGTTTGATACCTTCTAGCTGCGAGATCTTTCTTCTCGCCTATTTTGCGAGGTCAAACCGCTGACCCGGGCGTATCCATTGGCGAGAAACCCAAGGAATCTTGAAAAGTTTTTTCAAAAATTTTGCCGGAACAAACCGCGGAAACGACTCTGCCAAAATCAAGCTGTAAAGATTACTTTGCCAAAATCAGGCTTCCGAAATTACCTTGCCAAAAGTTTCTTGAGCAATGCTTCGCAACCCTCAGTAACATCCTCATACGTCAAATCAAAATTGCCTGAGTACCATGGGTCCGCAATATCACGAGGCTTCTCCGTCCAATCAAGGAGCAACGAAACCTTTCCAAGCGAATCATCCTTTAGTATGCGCATCATGTTGCGCAGGTTATTGTGGTCCATGCCTATGAGGTAATCAAAGTTATCGTAATCTGCACGAGTCATCTGCCTCGCGCGATGATTGCCACAACGAATCCCCTCTTGCTGAAGCTTGCGTCTCGTACGAGGATCAACAGGGTTACCAATCTCTTCAGTTGAAGTTGCTGCTGAGTCGATGACAAACGAGTCTGTGAGACCGTTTTTCTCGACAAGGTCCTGCATGACGTACTGTGCCATCGTTGACCTGCAGATATTTCCGTGGCACACAAAGAGGATCTTTGTCATGCGGGAGTAATTTGGGCGAACGTTTACCGAGCAACCGGTGTTTAGCTGGCTACTTGTATTCTGCTGGCTACTTGCGTTCTGCTGGATATGTTTCATCATTTCTCCTACGCTTTGTGCGAGTATTCGCTTTCTAATTCTACGGGTTTCTCGCCAAGTGCAGATGTGAGTTACGTCTAGAAAAGTCTGCCTGAAAAGTACAAAGAATCTGTATTTGCGCCACCGATTCTTTAACAAAATCAGGCAAATCCACAGATTCTTTGATGTATTTAGGCAAAAGTTACAGATTCTTTGAAGAAATCAGGCGCACGTCAGGCTCGCGCCGCCCACCTGGCGAGAAACCCGTCCACTTCCAGCATATGCGCACAAGAAACCCGGTATCCAAACGAAATGGATGCCGAGTTGAACTCGCTTGCGACCCGTGTTCGCACGGTCTTCGCACGTGGCCCTACGCTCGTGGTCCTTCGTACGTGGTCCTTCGCACGTGGTTCAACGTTACTCACACAAAAACCCTCCCGCGCGAAGATGCACAGGAGGGTTTGCAAGTTGGATTAAGCCGTATGCTTAGAGCTTGATCTCGATATCGACACCAGCTGGAAGGTCGAGACGCATAAGCGAATCAACGGTAGAAGCGCTTGGGTCGAGAATATCGATGAGACGCTTGTGGGTACGCATCTCAAACTGATCACGGGAATCCTTATCCTTGTGTGGGGAGCGGATAACCGTGTAAAGGTTACGCTCGGTTGGCAGAGGGATAGGACCGGAAACACGCGCACCTGTCTTCTGTGCGGTGTCAACAATCAGCTTAGCGGACTGATCAATGACCTCGTGATCATAGCCCTTGAGGCGAATCCTGATCTTCTGGCTTGACACTTTGGGTACCTCCATAAATGAGCTAGAGCTCGTGGTCGTTTACTTAGGATGCAGAGCCGCCGTTTTTGGCGACAATCTCTTCGCGTACAGCGTTAGGAACGGGCTCGTAAGAATCGAACTGCATGGTGTAGCTCGCACGGCCCTGGGTCTGGGAACGAAGGTCGGTTGCGTAACCGAACATCTCACCAAGAGGCACCTTAGCGCGGATGACCTTGGCGTCCATACGATCGTCCATGCCCTCAATCTTGCCACGACGGGAAGAAAGGTTGCCCATAACGTCGCCCATGTACTGCTCAGGTGTCTCAACCTCAACAGACTCAACAGGCTCGAGAAGGACTGGGTTGGACTTCTTGAGAGCATCCTTGATTGCCATAGAACCAGCAATCTTAAATGCTGCCTCAGAAGAGTCGACCTCGTGGTAAGAACCGTCAACAAGGGTAACCTTGATGTCGACTACTGGATAACCAGCAATGACACCGTTCTCAAGAGCCTCACGAATGCCCTTATCGATAGATGGGATGTACTCCTTAGGAATAACACCACCGACGATAGCGTTGACAAACTCGTAACCCTTGCCCTCTTCCTGTGGCTCAAGGTCGATGACTGCGTGGCCATACTGACCCTTACCACCGGACTGACGGACAAACTTGCCCTCAGCGTGGCTTACTGCCTTACCAGCAGTCTCACGGTAAGCAACCTGTGGCTTACCAACGTTGCAGTCAACCTTAAACTCACGACGGAGACGGTCAACAATAATCTCAAGGTGAAGCTCGCCCATACCAGCAATGATGGTCTGGCCGGTCTCGTGATCAGTGTGAACCTGGAAGGTTGGGTCCTCTTCAGCCAGCTTAGCAAGGCCGATGGACATCTTCTCCTGCTCAGCCTTGGTCTTAGGCTCAACAGCAACGTCGATAACAGGATCTGCGAAGCTGATGGACTCAAGGATGATTGGGTTCTTCTCGTCACAAAGAGTGTCACCAGTAGTGGTGTTCTTCAGACCAACGCATGCAACGATGTCGCCTGCGGAGCACTCGTCACGGTCAACACGGTCGTTTGCGTTCATCTCAAGGATGCGGCCAAAGCGCTCACGGTTGTCCTTGACGGAGTTGTAGACGTAAGAACCTGCCTCTGCCTGACCAGAGTAAACACGAATGTAGGTAAGCTTACCAACATAAGGGTCAGTCATAATCTTGAATGCAAGAGCGGAGAATGGCTCCTTAACGTCTGCGTGACGGACAGCCTCGTCACCCTTAGGAGTGACACCGTCAATCTCTGGAACATCCAGAGGGCTTGGAAGGAAGTCGATGACTGCGTCCAGAAGCTCCTGGATACCCTTGTTCTTGTAAGCAGAGCCAACAAAGACTGGGTTAATCTGACCAGCAAGAACGCCAGCACGAAGAGCACCCTTAAGGGTCTCAACGTCAACCTCTTCACCCTCGAGAACAGCCATCATGACGTCCTCAGAGAAGTCAGAAGCTGCCTCAAGAAGCTCTTCACGCTTCTCAGCTGCAATCTCTACAAACTCTGCAGGAATCTCGTCGAGTGGCTCAGGGTAAATCATGCCCTTAGCATCCTCTTTGAAGTCCCATGCAGTGTTGGTGACAAGGTCGATAAGACCCCAGAAGTTGGACTCAGCGCCCATTGGGACCTGAGCTGCAATTGCGTTTGCGCCAAGGCGGTCACGCATGGTCTGGATTGCACGGAAGAAGTCTGCGCCTACGCGGTCAAACTTGTTGATGAATGCAATACGAGGTACGCCGTACTTGGTTGCCTGACGCCAAACGGTCTCGGACTGTGGCTGAACGCCTGCAACTGCGTCGAAGACTGCAACTGCGCCGTCCAGAACACGAAGAGAACGCTCAACCTCAGCGGTAAAGTCAACGTGACCTGGGGTATCGATAATCTGGATGACGTGGTCTTTCCAGAAGCAAGTGGTAGCTGCGGAAGTAATGGTTACGCCGCGCTCCTGCTCCTGAACCATCCAGTCCATGGTTGCTGCACCGTCGTGGACCTCACCAATCTTGTGGGTCTTACCGGTGTAGTAAAGAATACGCTCCGTAGTGGTTGTCTTACCAGCATCGATGTGAGCCATGATGCCGATGTTGCGGAGGTCTTTAAGATTGTACTTAGTCTTAGCCATTTGTTTGCTACTCCTGAATTCCGACTAGAAGCGGTAGTGGGAGAAGGCGCGGTTGGCCTCAGCCATCTTGTACAGGTCCTCGCGGCGCTTGACGGATGCACCTACGCCGTTAGTTGCGTCGATGATCTCGTTTGCAAGACGCTCTGCCATGGTCTTCTCTTTACGGCTACGGCTGAAAGTGACCATCCAGCGGATAGCAAGAGTAGTTGCACGGCGGGAGTTGACCTCCATTGGAACCTGGTAAGTAGCGCCACCAACACGCTTAGGCTTAACCTCGAGTGTTGGGCGAATGTTATCCATAGCCTTCTTGAAGACAGTGAGGGCATCCTCGCCAGTCTTCTCTGCGACGATGTCAAATGCACCGTAGACAATGCGCTCTGCGGTTGCTTTCTTGCCGTCGAGAAGGACCTTGTTAATGAGCTGGGTTACCAGACGATTGTTGTAGACGGCGTCAGGCATAACCTCACGACGTACTGCTGCTGCGCGACGCGGCATATTAATCTCCTAAGAACTAGTTCGAGTAGTGGACGTGATTACTTAGCACGCTTAGTGCCGTAACGGGAACGGCCCTGAGCACGATTCTGAACTGCTGCGCAGTCGAATGCACCGCGAACAACCTTGTAACGAACACCAGGAAGGTCACGGACACGGCCGCCACGAACCAGAACAATGGAGTGCTCCTGGAGGTTGTGGCCCTCACCAGGAATGTAAGCGGTTACCTCAATGCCATTAACAAGACGAACACGAGCAACCTTACGGAGTGCTGAGTTAGGCTTCTTTGGCGTAGTGGTGAAAACGCGGGTGCAAACACCACGCTTCTGTGGGTTGTGCTGAAGAGCGGCGTTCTTGGACTTTGACTTGACGCTCACGCGGCCCTTACGTACGAGCTGGTTAATAGTAGGCAAGATCTTCTCCTTCTTATACCTATCTACCTGCAGTTTTACATATTCGAAAGGCGACACAGCACTGTCCCCTTGGAATTACGCAGGGAAGTACTTTACGCTGATGAAAGCCACATGTCAACAAGCCACTGTGCCGGGCATATCCATACTTCATAGAAATTACAAATGCTAGGTAGCCTCAATCTCAGCAAGCTCAATTTCTAAACCTTGGATAAGTTCGGTTTTCTCGCTAGAACAGTAAGGGCATATGCGACCATACGTTACCGTGGCGTACGTTTTATTGCACGATAAACACTGTGTTAGAGCTGGTACTTCTTCAATTTCTAGCTGAGCTCCATGTAACAGCTCCGTGCGATCAGCTGCCCAGCGCCATACATCCAACAAGTACGTTGGAACAACTCCAGATACCTCCCCTAGCTGCAACTTTACGCGCGCAACGGAGGTAAGGTTGTTCTGTTTACCCAGGTCTTCCGCCATGTCTATGAGGTAAAACGCAATTCCTAGCTCATGCATATCAGTTAGTTCCAGTGAGCACGCTAGCTTGAAATACCGGTACTGCCCGCAGAAACGGGATTACCAAGCTCATCGGTTGTTACGTGTGACTGAGGCTTAGGAGTCTTTGTTTTTCTCGCGGGGTTCTTAATAATCTTTACCGCACGTTTTCCAACATACGAGAGAATCT
The DNA here is from genome assembly GCA_015258705.1 of Atopobium sp. GTDB lineage: Bacteria > Actinomycetota > Coriobacteriia > Coriobacteriales > Atopobiaceae > Lancefieldella. The sequence goes on from JABZHU010000011.1 coordinate 15,808, forward strand.
TTCCTGCCTTATGCTCTGCGGCAACCATATCTGAACAGTGAGGATTGTCTCGGAACAGATGAATTGCATCAAACTCACAGCGTGTAGTACAGAGACCACAACCAATACACTTATTTGCATCAACAATTGAAGCGCCGCACTTCAAGCAGCGAGCAGTCTCAATTCTGATTTGCTCTGGCGTAAAGGTATGGCTAGGGTCTGTCCAGTTGTGTCTAATGTTTTTGACCGTATCGCATGCGGGACGCTGACGACCTGCGTGATCGTATCCACAAGACTCAACTGCTGCGTCAGATTTATCAAGCTCAACATAATGGCGCTGGTTGCGGCCAATAGTCAAAGAAGAGCCTTTCTGTACAAAACGATGTAATGAAACAGCAGCTTCATGACCTGCGGCAATAGCATCGATAACAAAGCGAGGACCCGTGTACACGTCTCCACCCACAAAGACATCAGGCTGAGCAGTCTGATACGTCTGGGAATCAGCGCACGCAAGATTGCCTCGCGTAAGCTCAATCGCCTCTCCCTCCAAAAGACTTCCCCACTCAACGGTTTGTCCAATAGACAAGACCACTGCATCTGCCTCAAGATACATTGTTTGCTCGTTATCAAAACAAGGTGAGAAACGCCTGTCATTGTCGAAAACACGGGTACAACGCTTAAACATCACGCCGCAAACGTGTCCTTGCTCATCTGTGGCAATAAAAGCAGGTCCCCAACCATTCTTGATTGACACACCATCTTCCTGCGCTTCTGTAATTTCTTCTGGTAGTGCAGGCATCTCGTCTGGCTGCTCTAGGCACACCATAGTGACTGACTCTGAGCCACAACGTGCAGAAACTCGAGCAGCATCAATAGCAACATTACCGCCGCCAATGACCACTGTCTTACCATGTACTTCATGCAGAGGATGCTCGGTTACAAAATGCAAGAAATCAACAGCAGAAATAACCCCATCGGCGTCCTCTCCAGCAATATTGGCCTTTCTACCGCCCTGACAACCAATGGCAACGTAAAAACCAATAAAGCCTTGAGCGCGCAGTTCATCAAGGGTTATGTCTTTTCCTACCTCAACACCACAGCGAATCTCAACGCCCATTTCTTTAAGAACGTCAATCTCTGCGGCAACAACGTTTTTCTCGAGCTTGTAAGAAGGAATGCCATATACCATCATTCCGCCAGGAAGGAGGTTCTTCTCAAAAACGACGGGGTTGTAACCGCGCTCTGCCAGGTAATATGCACAGGACAGGCCGGCTGGACCTGCACCAATAATGGCAATTTTCTGATTGAATCGGCCTCTATTTGACGGGATAACTGGCTCTGGAATAAAGCGATGTTCTGCCTCTAGATCTTTTTGAGCAATGAATTTCTTAACGTCATCAATGGCTACTGCCTGGTCAATAGTCCCTCGCGTACACGCTGCCTCGCAACGTTTATTGCAAACGCGACCACAAACAGCAGGGAATGGATTTTCTTTTTTGATGAGCTCAAGCGCATCTCGATAGCGACCTTCAGCAGCCATACGCAGATAACCCTGAACAGAAATATGCGCTGGGCAGGCAACCTTGCAAGGAGCTGTACCAGTATCGTGGCACTCAATACGGTTGTTATTTTTATAATTCCAATCCCAGTCAGACTCTCCCCAGAACTTATCATCTGGAAGATCCTGCGTTGGGTAGGAAATTTTGCCCTTCCTAGTAGGAAGTTTCTGACCTAATTGAGGGGCTCCTGCTGGACAAACCTCTACGCACCCACCGCAAGCAACACATTTTTCTTCATCAACATGAGCCACAAAAGCGGAACGAGACAAATTAGGCGTATTAAACAGCTGAGAAGTTCTAAGTGCATAGCAAACATTTACATTGCAGTTACAAATGGCAAAGATCTTATCTTCACCGTCAATGTTAGTAATCTGATGAACAAAACCGTTTTTCTCGGCCTTTGTACAGATATCGATTACCTCATCGTAGGTAATGTAGTGGCCTTTTCCTGTTTCTACGCAGTAATCAGCCATATCACCAATGGCAAGACACCAATCTTCTGGATCGTCAGCACATCCGTCGCCACGAACTCGCTCAGCAAGGCGACAAGAACAGGGAGTTGC
>JABZHU010000118.1:0-4118 GCA_015258705.1 Atopobium sp.
AGCTATTTGCCGGTTTTTCTCGCCAAGTCTGAGCTGTTTTACTCAGACATGGTGGGGTTTTCAGGCTAGCAAAATTTGGAGACAGCACCCTAGTTAGAACGTGCCTGATTTCTGCAAAGAATCTGTAACTTTTGCCTAAATAAGTAAAAGAATCGGTGGATTTGCCTGATTTTGTCAAAGAATCGGTACCTCAAATACAGATTCTTTGCACTTTTTAGGCGGACTTTTCTAGACGTAACTCTGATTTCAAGGTTGGTTCTATGGACGCTCTCATGGAGCCTGATTTTCTCGCCAAGTCTGAACGATTTGCCTGAAAAACACGCCTAGTCTGAGCTATTTGCCGGTTTTTCTCGCCAAGTCTGAGCTGTTTTACTCAGACATGATGTGCTTTTCAGGCGCGTCTGACTAAATCCCAGCAAGCACGGTCGCGCGCGACAAAAAGAAACCCCAGCCGAAGCTGGGGTTGTCAATTCACTGGAGGCGAGACCCGGATTCGAACCGGGGATAAAGGCTTTGCAGGCCTCTGCCTTACCACTTGGCCATCTCGCCATATGAAAAAGGCCGAAACGAATCCGGCCGAAAAATCATGGAGCGGGCTACGGGGTTCGAACCCGCGACCTCAACCTTGGCAAGGTTGCGCGCTACCAACTGCGCTAAGCCCGCGAACGCGAGGAATAATATACGCAAGTTCACGGCTGAGTGCAAGTGTAAATTTCAAAATCGTCAAACTTTTTTAGAAAAGTCACGAATCCTCATGCGCACAAGAGGTGGATTTTTCTTGCAAAACTTACAAATAAGAGCAGGTAGATTGCCAAGTGTGGCCGCTTGCCGTATCATAGAACAAGAACTTTTGAATGAGGTTGTATGTTCTTTATTGTCGCGTCGCTCATAGCTCTTTTGACGCTTGCGTATCTTGTCGCAAGCGGTTTTGTTCGCGTGGTGCGCTATTTTTGGGGCTGGCTCTCGTCTGGCGAGAAGATCGATGGACTCGCAGGCGACACTCCTAGCGCTGCATCGGACGCACCTGACGGCGCAGGCGACGGCGCAACCGACGCCGCACCAGCCGCACCGTTCTCCAAGCCAAAACCAACGCAAGCCGAGCTTTCGGCGTACTTGGACAAGATGCATCTTGGCTGGTACCAGGTGGTTATTCTTTTCGTTGTGGGCTGCATGGCCGGACTTCTCATCGAAGAAATCTGGATGCTCATTACCGCTGGCCTGACCGAGAGTAGGGTGGGCCTTATTTGGGGACCGTTCTCTCCACTTTATGGAACCGGCGCGGTGTTTCTGACGGTTATTTGCTACCAGCTGCACAAGCATCACGCCAATAATCTGGTCATCTTCTTGGTTTCAGTTGTTGTCGGCGGCACGCTGGAGCAGCTTACCGGCTGGGGAATGCAAGAGATTTTCCATTCGGAATCATGGACGTACGCCCATCTCCCAGACGCCATCACACAGTGGGTTGCCTGGCGATTCTTGGGCTTCTGGGGCATTTTAGGTCTGATTTGGTGTCGTGTCATCATGCCTCGAGCGCTCTACAAGATTGGCGAGCCAACATCAAAAAGGCAAGCAATTTTTGTTACCCTGCTTACGGTGTATCTTGTTGCCGACATCACTATGACGGTGGCGTGTTTGGCGAGAAAAGCTCAGCGAGACGCAGGCATTCCTCCAACAAACGCGTTTGAGATGTGGGTAGATAGTCACTACGATGACAGCTTTGTATCTGCTCGTTTCCAGAACATGACGTTTACGTCGCCAGACTCGGCAGACAAGTCGTAGCCGTCGAGCACCGTCCACCGGCCCGTCCGACAGCAAGTCGCCGATCGCCGCAAGCACGCAGCACCGCACGCACGTAAGCCCGCAAGACCGCGAGAAACCCAAAGGATTTGTAATGCACATGCCTTCTGCAAAACCAGAACATCCAACAGGCAACGTGTACCTGGACTTTGCCGCAGCTACACCTATGGATCCACGTGTAGTTGATGCAATGATTCCGTATTTCACGGAGAAGTTCTACAACCCTTCAGCACCGTATGCTCTGTCTCGCCAGGTTCGTGACGAGGTAGAACGTGCCCGCGCTGTCTTGGCGCATGCCATTGGTGCTCGTCCAGGAAACGTGGTGCTTACAGCAGGTGCTACAGAGGCCAACAACCTGGCGTTTGCAACGGTCTCGGAAGATGCACACGTAATCGTTGATGCCATTGAGCACGAGAGCGTCCTTGCGTGCGCAGGGATTTTCTCGCACAAGACACTACGCGTAGAAGCAGACGGTCGTGTGAATCCAGAGCGCGTTGCAAAAGCGCTCAAGCCAGAGACCGAGCTGGTTTCCATTGAACTTGCAAACGGGGAGATTGGCACCATTCAGCCTATCCGAGAGATTTCGCAGGTACTTGCCAAGGAGCGCTCACGCAGGCTTGCGGCAGGGGAGACTCGTCCGCTGCATTTGCACGTAGACGCCTCTCAGGCTGCGGCATACTTGAGTGTGAACGTGTCGTCTTTGGGCGTGGATATGTTGACGCTTTCCGCAGCAAAGCTTTCCGGTCCAAAGCAGGTAGGTCTCTTGTGGGCCTCCGACGATGTGCGCTTAAGGCCGCTGGTGCTCGGCGGCGGACAAGAAGGCGGTGTTCGTTCAGGTACGGAGAACGTCGCGGGCGTCATTGGTTTTGCGTGTGCTTTGGCGCTTGCAGATGAGACTCGCACTGACGAGGTAAAGCGGGTTTCTCGCCTCAGAGATCAGCTGCAGACGCTGCTTTGCACAGAGTTCCCGCAGATGATTGTCTCGGGACCAAAGAACGCCAAGCTCAGGCTTCCTAATTTGCTGCATGTTTCTTTCCCGGGACTTGAGGCTCGTCGTCTGGTCATTTTGCTTGAGCGTCTAGGCGTGTCGGTGGGAACGGGCTCTGCCTGCGCCGCATCAAAAATGCAAATATCTCACGTGCTTGAGGCAATTGGCGCACCGCGAGAAGTAGCAGCGGGAAGCCTCAGGTTAACGCTTGGAAGAACTACCACAGAAGACGACATCTTGTACGCAGCTTGGGCAATTACCGAGGCCGTCAAGCAAGAATCTGCTCGCGTAGGAGTGACATGGGAGAACTAGTTTACCTTGGCATGAGTGGCGGCGTTGATTCGGCGCTGTCTGCAGCACTGCTTCTTGAGGCGGGCTATAACGTCAAGGCTATCTATATGCGCAACTGGTCAAAGGACCTGCCCGGCTTTAAGTGTCCTTGGGCAGATGATTTGGCCGACGCTGAGCGCGTGTGCGTGACGCTTGGCATTGATTTGGACGTGTGGGACTGTGAGGCCGAGTATAAGGCCACTGTTGTTGATTACCTGCTTGATGCCTACGAGCACGGTCGCACGCCCAATCCAGACGTTATGTGCAACCAGACGGTAAAGTTTGGCACCTTTGCAGAGCGTGCATTTGCTGAGGGTGCAGATTTTGTTGCAACAGGCCACTACGCTCAGAATGTCCCTGGCACCAAAAAACTTTTGCGAGCTGCAGACGCTCACAAGGATCAGACCTATTTCCTATGGCGTGTACCAGGCCATTTGTTTGAACGTACGCTTTTTCCAATTGGACACATTGCCACTAAGGCAGAGGTTCGTACCATGTGCGCAGAGCGAGGCCTGGGCATAGAAACTAAGCCAGACTCTGACGGCATTTGTTTCATTGGACCCGTTGGACTGCGCACGTTTTTGCTGGACACGTTCAAGAAGAAGCAGGGCGACGTCATTGAGTGGGAGACAGGTAAGGTCCTTGGCACCCATGACGGAGCGTTTCTTTTCACCGTTGGCCAGAGAAAAGGCCTGAACATCGGTGGAGGGCCTGCTCGCTATGTGGTAGCAACCGATACGCAAAAGAATGTGGTCTACGTAACCTCTGACCTTAACTGTCCCGCGCTGTGGACGCGTCGCATGGAGCTCTCGGATATGCATTGGATTTCCGGAGAACCCGCAGCTGACGGCAGGTATGTGGTCAGAACTCGTCATACAGGCGCGCTGGTCCCTGTAACGTTTACGCTCACGGATAATCAATGTGGATTTGTTGAATTTGACCAGCCAGTAAAAACTGTTGCAGCAGGTCAATCAGCTGTTTTGTACGATGGCCAGGAAGTTTG
>JABZHU010000012.1:0-17822 GCA_015258705.1 Atopobium sp.
GACGTTATCCTCAACGATAACTGGCGTAGCAGATGCAGGCTCAACAACACCAGCAAGAACAGTGCCGGCACCAATGTGGCAGTTCTTACCAACGGTTGCACGGCCGCCAAGAACAGCGCCCATGTCAATCATGGTGCCCTCACCAATAACAGCACCAATATTAATAACAGCACCCATCATAATGACGGCATTGTTACCAATCTCAACGCGCTCACGAATCAGTGCACCTGGCTCAATACGTGCGTTTACGTCCTTCATATTCAGCAGAGGAACACCAGAGTTACGACGGTCATTCTCGATATCAAAATACTCAAATGCGTCTGCATTCTGCTCAACAACACTCTTGAGCTCGGACCAATCGCCAAAGACTACCTTTGAGGTGCCCTCACCGTACACGCGAGAAGATCCATAAGACACAGAAGCACCCTCGCGCTCTTTGACGTAGAGCTTAATGGGGGTCTTCTTCTCTGACGTAGCAATGTAGTTAATAATTTCCTGGGCGTCCATGCGCGTCCTTTCCTAATCAAACAGGTGCTGACCTATAGAGGCCAGCACATGCGGTTATCCAAAAATCAACTCTTCAAAGGTATAAAAACCTGAAGCCTTTGTAAGTAATTTCTCAGCGCACGCAACGGCACCGTTCACAAAAATCTGACGAGACGTTGCGCGATGAGTCAGGCAAACTTCCTCATCCTGTCCAAAGAAATGCACCTCATGAGTGCCGGCCACCGTGCCGCCTCTCAGGGCAAACACGCCAATCTCGTCCTTGGTGCGCGCTCCACAGAAATCCTCGCGACCAGAAACAACGGGGCGAGTTCCCTCAGGATCAATAGCGGCGAGCAGCAGCTTTGCTGTGCCGGACGGTGCGTCAACCTTCTGGTTGTGGTGCGTCTCCACAATCTCGGTATCCCAGCCGTCAAGCGCCTCAGCAGCCATAGCAACCGCACGCCTCAACACAGCAACGCCCACCGAATAGTTTGCCGCATGAATCACCGGCACACTCTCCCCCAGCTGCTTCAACTCTGAAAGCTGCTCTGGCGAGAAACCCGTGGTACCAGAAACAAGTGCGCACCCGCGCTCACGCACAAAGCCGACAACAGCCTCAAAAGCAGCAACGCCAGAGAAATCCACAACCACATCAGGCGTCTGTGCAACGGAGCTTAGCTGATTGATATTCTCGTGACCAAACGCACCAAGTACCTCAAAGCCGTGAGCAATCAGGGTTTGCTCAATGAGCTTTCCCATCTTGCCGGTACCAATTACTACTGCACTAGGCATCAAGAAGACCAGCCTTTCTCATAGCGTTTTCAAGCACCTCGGCGTGCTCATCAGTCATCTTCCACAAAGGTAGACGATAATTTTCTTCCATAAGTCCCATACGAGCCAGCGCGGCTTTTACTGGAATTGGATTAACCTCACAGAAGAGGGCGTGTACCAGGTCAAGATACTGAAGCTGAAGCTCGCGAGCAAGAGAGACCTCTCCGCGGTGCCATGCAACTACCAGGTCATGAACCATCTTTGGATCAAGGTTAGACCAAACAGAAATGACACCAGAAGCACCAAGAGAAAGCAGAGGCACAATCATGTCGTCATTTCCAGACCACATAGTAAAGTCATCGCTCAAATAACGAGCAACCTTTGTTGCGTATGAAATATCTCCAGAAGCCTCTTTAATGCCCCACGCATTTGGATGTGCCGCAAGCCTCTGAACATTGCGCTCAGAAATAGAACAACCCGTTCTACCAGGAATGTTATACAAAATACAAGGAACATCAACGCGGTCGAGTACATAAGAGAAGTGCTGGTAGATACCCTCTTCGTTACTCTTGTTGTAGTAAGGAGTAATCAGAAGCAGACCATCAACACCTGCCTTCTCTAGAGCCTCTGCTTTGCGTAAAGACTCAGCAGAAGAGTTGGAGCCAGCACCGCCAATAACAGGAACTTTGCCCTGAGCTCTGGCAAGGATTGCCTTAACTACCTCGATGTCCTCCTCATCTGTCATGGTTGAGGACTCGCCGGTGGTACCAAGAGCGAGAATACCGTCAATTCCCTGCTCAATTTGGAAGTCTACAAAGCGCTCAAGTGCATCAAAGTCAACATTTCCCTGAGCATCAAATGGGGTTACTAAAGCGGTGATTGCACCAGTCAAATTCTTCATGTCCATAGTTTTTCTCGCCCTCTAACGTGTGGTGTTTGTAGTTGTTTGTTGTGCAAGATCTGAAAAGTCTGAGCCGTCAAATGCAAGCGTTGCAAAGTAATCGGCTTCTGTCTCAGCGCGGCGAATAAGCTGCACGGATCCGTCTTCTAGAAGCAGCAGCTCAGCGGAGCGCAGACGGCCGTTGTAGTTATAGCCCATCGAGAAACCATGAGCGCCCGTATCGTGAATAAACAAGAGGTCACCCACAGCTACCTCTGGGAGCTGGCGATTCTTTGCAAACTGATCGTTATTCTCGCAAAGCCCGCCCACAACATTGTACGTATGTGTTGCAAGGGCATCCTCTTTACCCATAACAGTGATGTGATGGTAGGCGTCATAGATTGCAGGACGCATAAGGTTTGCCGCACACGCGTCTACGCCTAGGTAGTGGCGGTACGTCTCTTTTTGGTGCAAAACGCGAGTAACAAGTGCACCAGCAGGGCCCAAAAGCCAACGACCAAGCTCGGTGTAAATGGCAACGTCTCCCATACCTTCGGGAACTAGAACCTCTTCAAAGGCGCGCTTTACACCCTGACCAATGGCCAAGACGTCAGGCTCAACCTGATCTGGCTCATACGCCACACCAATGCCACCAGAAAGATCAATAAATCCAATATGAATATCAAGTTCTTTGTGCAACTTAACAGCCAGCTTAAAGAGGACGCGCGCGAGGTTTGGATAGTAATCTTCCTCTTGAGCGTTACTAGCCAAGAATGCATGAAGGCCAAATTCAGTGACACCTTTGGTCTTAAGATACGCAAACGTCTGGAAAAGCTGCTCTTCTGTCATGCCAAACTTAGCATCATCGGGATTTCCAATAATGCCGTTTTGCGACTCAAACACACCGCCAGGATTAAGGCGTGCGCACATGACCTGCGGCATGTTGCTTCCCACCGCTTCTTCAAGCGTTGTAAGCATATCGCCACCAGCGTCTAAGTTAATAATGGCTCCCAGCTCATGAGCGCGAGCAAAGTCAAGCACCGTAGTGTCGTTTGACGAGAGCATAATGTTTTGACCGGTGACTCCACAGGCTTTTGCAAGCGTGAGCTCGGTAGCATTTGCACAGTCACAGCCACAACCAAGCTCTGCAAGTAATCTCACAATGTATGGATTTGGCGTAGCCTTAACCGCAAAGTACTCTTTAAAGCCAGCATTCCAGCTAAAAGCCTCTTGTAACAGCTTTGCGCGGCGAACTATCTCTGCCTCGTTATACAGGTGAAATGGCGTTGGATACGTCTTAGTGATTGCCTCTAGGGCATCTACAGAAACAAACGGTTTCTTACTCAAAGCTCCCCCTCAAATTGGGGGCGCAATACACCGTCAAAGTAGCACCCCCGAAATCTCGGACAGTCTTGCATGTATTTCATACAAGCCCACCTGACAACCACGCCTGATTGCCAAGTTCGGCGAACCTCGCCTCCTTCTGGGGTCACTGCCTGCCGACTAACCCAGAACCCATCGTGCTCGCTCCTCTATTGACAGTAAAACCCTACCACAGAAAGCTCTGTATTTGGGCTAGTTTTGTTCTTCTCGCAAAGTATTAACAAAAGTCTTAAGGCGAGAAAGGCCTTCTGTCAGATTCTTGTCTGAGGCAGCGTAACTAATACGCACGTACCCCTCGGCGCCGAAGAAAACGCCAGGTACCAACGCTACACCAAACTCCTTGATTGCACGCTCACAGAACGCCTCAGAATCAAGAGCAAATTCCTTGATTGATGGGAATGCATAGAAGGCACCTTCTGGCTCTTCAACAGGAAGTTTCATGTCTTCAAGTGCAGAAAGCACAATCTGCCTGCGCTTTTGATAGTTTGTGCGCATAGGCGTGACATCGTAGGAAAGCGCATAGAGAGCAGCTGGCTGCAAAAATGAAGGAACAGAAGACACTAGCTGGGCGTGAACCTTTCCAATATCTGTCGCAAGCTCATCAGAGGTAGCAACCCAACCAAGTCTCCAACCCGTCATTGCCCATGGTTTGGAGAAACTATTTGTCACAATACAGCGATCAGACAAATCTGGGTAGAGCTCAACAAAACGTGGAACGTCCTCAACATAGGCAAGCTCTCTATAAACGTCATCACACAAAACATAAAAGCCGTGCTTGCGGGCAAGTTCTGCCACCGCATCAAGCGACTCTTTTGTATAAACACATCCCGTAGGATTGTTAGGAGAAGTCAACACAATAAGCTTTGTCTTCTCTGAAATCTTTGACTTAAGTTGCTCAGCATCAATTTGGAAATGATTGTCACTGGTATCAAGTGGCACAACCACACCACGATTAAGCTGGCAGAGTGTTCTGTATACCAGATACGCTGGTTCAGGAATAATAACCTCGTCACCTGGATTCATAAGGGTTAGCATAGTTGCAGAAATGGCTTCCGCAGCTCCCACGGTAACTACAATACCGTCTGGGCCTACCTTCATACCACGTGCAGACTCCCAGGCAGCAATGGCCTCCCTAAGCTCAAGAGTACCAACGTTGGGTGGATAATGCGTGTTTCCAGCTGCAAGTTCTCTGTCTACTAAGTCACAAATAGGGGTTGGAGTGTCTTCTCCCGGCTCTCCAATAGTTAAAGAAATACATCCTGGTGTTGCAGCGGCAAGTGCCGAGAAACGCCTGATACCAGAGGGTTTGAAAAGCTCTAGTGTTGTATTTCTTGTTAGTGGCATACAAACTCCTCAACATACTTTCAATCCATAATAGGTATCATTTAAATCATACGACACTTGATTGATACGAGGTTCGCATGAAAAGAGTTTTGTCTCTTGGCCTTAAGCTTATTACTGGCCTTCTAAAAAGGGTTCTTGCACCACTTTTCAAATTTGTAGGCGGGCTTTTTATTCTAGCTTTACTGGTTCTTGGTGGATATGCCCTCTACCTGCAGCTTAATTACTATCGCATTCCTGACAATACTCCCGTATCCAATCAAGGCGCTTCTCCTGAGGCTACAACTGTACAGGTAGGCCAAACCTACACAGCTTCGACCTACAACATTGGCTTTGGTGCTTACACCCCTGATTACACCTTCTTTATGGATGAAGGCATCATGCAGGATGGCACACGCACCGTGGGAACTCACGGACGCGCGGTAAGCAGAAACTCCGTGCTTTACACCACAAACGGTGCCCTGAACACCGTTTCTTCTCTGAATGGCGGTACAGCTCCTGACTTTATTCTTTTCCAGGAGATTGATACTTCATCTGACAGAAGTTGGCATGTGAATCAAGTTTCTGAAGCAGAGAGCCGCTTTGGATCCTATGCATCATATTTTGCGCAGAACTTCCACACTGCGTTTCTCGCCTATCCACTCACAGAGTTCCACGGAACCTCTAACTCTGGAATTCTAACGCTTTCAAACGTACTTGCTTCAAGCGCAACTCGTCGTACCTACCCCATTGACGAGTCGTTCCCAACAAAATTCTTTGACCTAGACCGTTGCTTTATGATTACGCGCTACCCTACCAGCGATGGTCATGAGCTGGTACTTATTAACAGCCACATGTCTGCCTACGACAAAGGCGGCACCAGCCGCGCTCAACAGCTTGCACTTCTGACCAAAATAATGTCTGAGGAGCGCGCTAAGGGTAATTACGTTATTGCAGGTGGTGACTGGAACCATGCCATTTTGGGCTCGCTTACACTCTATCCTTCTGTTCAGCAGGTACCAGACTGGGTAGCAGAACTCAAAGATTCTGATTTGCCAGAAGGTTTTAGCGTTGTAGCTCCAGACAACCTTACCGATGTTCCTACCTGCCGCGGAGATGACATTCCATACGAGAAGGACAAGACATACACCACCACAGTTGATGGCTGGATTGTCTCGGATAACGTTGTTGCAACCGCCAGAAACATTGACACGCAATTTGCCTATTCTGATCACAACCCGGTTCTTCTGTCATTTACCCTAAAGAGCGCAGAATAGGATTATCTGCCCTTCGATATATTCATATTATGTGCGTATTGTACCTATGATGCGCACATATTTATTGACTTTGCCGTCATCATCTTGTATAACATAGCTACAAGAAAGGCGGGTCATTATGGCAAAAGTAAGCACAAATATAAATTTGGATCCAACGCTTAAAAAGAATGCCCAGGAACTTCTCAGAGATTTGGGCATGGATCTTACTACTGCTATTACCATTTTTCTTCGTCAGACTGTTCGTGAACAGGGAATCCCTTTTGAAATCAAGCGAGAAATTCCTAATGCTCAAACTATAGAGGCTCTTAATGAATACACCAACATGAAAGAGCATCCGGAAAATTACAAGCACTATGCCTCATTCTCCGACGCAATGTCGGAGGTCCTAGATGCTTGAAATCTTTTAGAACCGGTTCTCATTCTGATCTCTTTTAAAACTAAAGAATAATTTCTGTTTTGTTGTAACCACAACAAAAGCCATATGGAAGTCCTGTCACACTTTGGGTATAAAGTAAGCCATAGTAGACTTTCTAAACCCATCCGAGAGGAGCCCGTATGGCACAGGTTCTTGATTTAAGCAAATCCGTTTATGAGATTTGCACTAAGTACCCCGTTATTAAAGGCCTCATGGCAGAAAATGGCTTTGCCGAGATTACCGAGCCAGGCCGTCTGCAGACCATGGGACGCTTTATGACCATTCCAAAAGGCTGCGACCACAAAGGCGTAGACCTTGAGGAGCTCAAAGCAATCTTCCGCGCTCACGGCTTTACCATTCTTGGTGATGAGGAGCCTGCAGCAGCAGAAACCCCAGCTGACGAGAAACCCGCAGAGGCAGAGAACGCACCTATCGCGCAGACTCCTGAGGAGCGCAAAGCTCTTATCGCCCAGTACCTTGAGCGCCTCAATGACGGCGAGGACATCGAGGCTGTTCGCGAGGACTTTACCCGTAACTTCAAGGACGTCTCTGGCTCAGAGATTTCTAACGCTGAACAGGAGCTCATTGCTGGCGGCGTTCCTATGGAGAAGGTCCTCAAGCTCTGTGACGTTCATGCCGCTCTCTTTGAAGGCAAGGTCTCTTGCGCACCAACAGGTGCTGTTGAAGAGACCCCTGGCCATCCTGTTTGGACCATGCGCCAAGAGAACGACCGCATTCTTGCCTTTATCCACGACCGCGTTGCTCCAGATGTGAAGCGTGCTCGTACGCTTACCGAGTCTTCCAGCAACGAAGAGTGCGCTGGCGTTGCAGCAATTCTGAAGGCTGATATGGACGCCTTTGACGAGGTCTTTGTCCACTACAAGCGCAAGGAAGAGCTGCTCTTCCCTCATCTTGAGCGCCACGATATCACTGGTCCTTCAAAGGTTATGTGGGGTAAGGACGACGAGGTAAGAAACGCTGTTAACGGCGCAGAGGCCCTGCTCGAGACTGCATACGGCCAGTATGATGCAGGCCTTATGGCTGCCGTTGCTGACTACCTGGATGAGGCTATTGAGGGTGCTGAGTCCATGGCATCCAAGGAAGAAAACGTCCTCATTCCACTTTCCCTTGAGCACTTAACCGCCACCCAGTGGACCCAGATTGCCGCTGAGGAGAACGAGTTTGGCCACGCATTTGGCGTCAATCCTCCTTCATGGCACGCAGATCCTCTTGAGCTTGCAAACGACAAGCTTAAAGAGATGGAAGCCGCAGCCGCTATGGACGAGAATAACGCTGAAGCAGAAGAGGAAGCAATTTCTGCTGACGGTAAGGTCAAGCTCTCTACCGGTGAGTTCACCATTCCGCAGCTTGAGGCTGTCTTTGCAACTATTCCGCTTGACATTACCTTTGTTGATGCAGATGACAAGACACGTTACTTCAGCCACGGCGACACCCGTGCTTTCCCTCGTCCTAAGAGCTGCCTTGGCCGTGACGTATATGACTGCCACCCACCAAAGAGCCAAGAGGCTGTTCGCCGCATCCTCACCGAGTTCAGGAGCGGTCGTAGCGACTCCTCCGAGTTCTGGTTTGAGGTCAGAGATAAGTTCCTCTATGTCCGTTACTTTGCCGTTCGCGATGAAGAGGGCAATTACCTGGGCGCTCTTGAGACCACTCAGGACATCGGACCAATTCGCGCTCTTGAGGGTGAGAACCGCAGAGGTTCTGACAGCTAAGATCTTGCGCGTGTAAAACCCTGAGCTGCTTCTCAAAAATTTTGTACGACTTGGTAGGCGATGTGTCCTTTTTAGGGCACATCGCCTACACTATTTCTGGCCAAAAGAGAGGAGCCTCGGTGCTACATCGTTTACTAGGCACTAAGTATGCATACGCCATCGTTGCAACTTGTATTGTCGTCATGTTTTTGCCGTGCGCCATTATCCTTACGTGCTTCGGCATCTTTATCACGCCAGTTTCACAATATTTTGGCGTTCCCCGCGTTGCCTTCTCTGCGGTCTTCTCGGTACTCTGTATTGCCATGACGGTAGTTCTGCCATTCATGGGCAAGTTCTATAAAACACACGACACGCGCCTAGTGCTTTCTGCGAGCGTTATCATTTGCGCAATCTCATATGGAGCTATGTCAGCAGCTCAAGAAATGTGGCATTTTTATCTCTGCGCAGTGGGACTTGGTATTGGCGTACCTGCACTCATGTTTTTGTGCGTCCCCGCCCTCATTAACGATTGGTTTGACCAGCGCGTTGGTACCTTTATGGGCCTCTGCTTTGCATTCACCGGCATTGGTGGCACTGTCTTTAACCCCATTGGATCCGCCATCATCTCGTCTGGCCCTGAAGGTTGGCGCGCTTGCTATCTGATTTTTGCTCTGGTCATGCTTGTAGGAACACTCCCCTTCACCCTTTTTGTGGTGCGCGAGAAACCCCAAGACCTTGGCCTTACTCCCCTTACCTTCTCCTCTACTGACGAGAAAAACGTTGAGGTTGCAGAGACTTCTTCTACCGATATCTCTGCCGATGACGCAATGAAATATCCAGAGTTTTTTATGGTTGCTGCGTTTTATGCACTCATTACCTTTAACCAGCAAATCTCTCAGTACTTCCCAAGCTATGCAGCAACCTTTGCAGAAACTGCTCCTGCCATTGCCGCTGCCACAGGCCTTCTTGCTGGAACAACTATGCTGGGTCAAGCAATTGGAAAAGTGCTTCTAGGTGCTTTAAGCGATATCTCCGTGAAGCTTGCTTGCTTTGTAGGAATTTTCTCGGGCATTGTTGGCTTACTTATGTTGGGGATTAAGCTTCCAGTATTGCCACTCTTGCTGGCAGGAACCTTCCTTTTTGGAATTGCCTATGCCCTTACAACGGTTGGCTCGCCACTTTTGGTACGTGCGGTCTTTGGTAAAAAAGATTCCACTCTTATTTACTCAAGAATTGCAGGCGTAAGCAGCTTTGTCTCTGCGTGCGCGCTCATTATCTGGAGCTTGATTGTAGACGGCTCAGCCCACGGTTTCTTAGTGCTCTTTGGCATTGGCATTGTACTGATGAGCAGTTGTCTTGCGCTTGCGCTCGCTGCACTTAAGCGCGCTGACAAACGAGCATAAGGTTATCTGGCTCTGTTGGAGCAACTTCTGGATCCAAAGGTACAACCTCTACCTGTTCAAACACCGTGCGAGCAACATCCATGAGTACTTCAAGTTGATATGCGTCCTCTCCTACCTGTGCAGAAACTACATTTGTAAGATATCTTCCGCCAGGAGTAAGGCAGTGTGCCACCTGTCTCATCCACTCAACAGTCATCATAGCTGCAGGTGGAACTTCTCCGCTAAAGCAATCATTTAAGATAGCGTCATAGCGCCTATTATCAGAGGTAGCTAGGCTCTTTATATACTCTACGCCATCAGCTACTTGTACCCGAAGCCTACCATTGCTCTCTCTAATAGCTTCATCCACAAAGAAGTAGCTATGAGCTAGAGCTGCAATTTTAGGATCAATCTCCAGTGCGTCGCAAGAAACCTCTGGATAATGAGCTACTAAATATCGAGGATACGAGCAACCACCAGCACCCAACATTAAAACTGAATGCACGGGACACGCAGCTTCAAACAGCAAGTCGTACAGCTCAAGATAAGGAAATACCAGCTGGTTCATTCTAGAATCTGTGTACGTTGCACTTTCATAAGCGCCGCCCTGCCACAACACACGTATTTCTCCACCCTCACCATCTGAGATAGGAAATACCAACGCAGGGCCATTCAGTGCCTGAGGTTCAACGTAAATTCCTGCACAAGTTAGGAGCTCCATATCATGAGCAGTAAGCTGTTTTTCTGACATGGAACTCCTTCAAGTGATGTGTTGTATGCGATGTACGTAAGTATAGCTAGTACACGGGGTTTCTCGCCAGGTGTTACCTCAACTCAAACGAATCGGCATCGGTGATGCAGACGCAGGTGTCATAGAACGCCTTGAGAGCCTGGTATCCCAGAAGCGTGTCCTTGGTGCCTGCGGTCTCGTAAACAGAGTGCATAGCAAGCTGTGGAAGACCCACATCAACAGCATGCATACTGGCCTGAATGTTGGAGAGATTGCCCAGAGTAGATCCTCCTGGCATGTCGCTTCTGTTAGCAAAGACCTGGTAAGGAACGTTTTGCTGCTTCCAGATAGCCTCGACAATGGCACGACTGAACGCATCTGTGCAGTACGACTGACGTGCTGCTTCCTTGATAACCATGCCGCCATTGAGGTAAGGCTTGTTGGCCGCATCGTGCTTCTCTGGATAGTTGGGGTGCACCGCATGAGCATTGTCACAGCTCACCAGCAAAGATGCCGAGAGCGCGCGGTAGTAATCTTCCTGCGTAAAACCAAGCGTGGCATTTACGCGCTGCAGCGTATCTTTAAGGAACGTAGACTTAGCGCCCTGCTTGGTGTTTGAGCCAACTTCCTCGTTGTCAAAGCAGGTGTACACAGAGATGTCCTGCTCATTTGAGGAAGCAAGGAAAGCCTTAAGTGCCACAAAGGCGCACTGCAAATCATCAAGGTGACCAGCAGAAACAAACTCCTTCTTAGCGCCCCAAATGCGGCCGCCCGTGTGATCAACTAAGAACAAATCGCGAGAAAGAATATCCTCTTGAGACACACCTGCTGCGTCCGCTACCAGGGCGTTAAAGGCTCCAGGGTTGAGTTCTCCAGCGCTAAAGAGTGGCATCAGATCTTTAGCACGGTTGAACTCTGGCGAAAGACCATTTTTGTGCTCAAGATGAATAGCCAAGCTTGGAATCATAACAACATCGTCTTCGATGTTGACCAGCCTGGATTCTACCTTGTTTCCTACCTTGACCAGCACACGGCCGGCAATACCCAAAGGACGATCAAACCATGTGTGGTCAAGCATGCCGCCGTATGCCTCGGTGTTCAGACGAAGCGAGTTGCCCTCACCGGTAAGCTCTGGCTGAGCTTTTACCTTGTAGGTTGGAGAATCGCCGTGGGCAACGGCAAGCTGGAAATGGTAAGGAGCATCAACGCTTGAGGTTTGGACCTCGCGGTACTTATCGCCAACTTTCCAGGCAACAATTGAAGAATTATTGCGCGTGGTAAAGTAAGTGCCACCTGGCTGAACATCCCAAGAAGATCCCTCGGAGAGGTACGTAAAACCATTCTCTAGCAGGTACTCTTTGATGGTTTGCGTGGTATGAAACATAGAAGGGCTCTGCTTAATAAAAGCAAGGAGCTCCTCAGAAAGAGCAAGTGACTCATTCAAATCAGACATGCGTAAAACCTTTCATAGAACTGTGTTGCATCAACAGCCTAGCACGCATTTTTAGTGAGGCACGCACTTTCTAGAAAATGACGCAAAGAATACGCGCTTCAGGGTAGATACTTATATGTTGAACTAATTCTCACCCACCAAAGCGAGAGTGTATGGATATCAATCAAGCTATTGAGCACGCTAATGCGTTTGTCATACCTGGCCTTCTTGTTGATGATCAGTCCATCATCGGCGAGGTCAACAAAAACTGTGATGCCATTAAAACGCTGCTTGATGCCTGGAAAGAAGCTCCTTTAGGCCAAGAGCCTGTAGAGTTTTCTGTCATTCAGCAGCTTGCTGATAGAACGCGCTCACTCTGCGATACTTACGGCGTGGAGAGACTCAGAAACCATCGAGGCGTTGGTCTTTCTCGCGGTCTTTCAAACGACGATCTTGCGGCTGCCGTTGCAAAGATGCAGCGTCGTCGTCCTAAGGCTGTCTTTAAAACCGCAGGTCCGCTTCTTAACGACTTGCAAATTGCGTATGTCGAGAAGAGCGTTTCTGGCACGATACTGGGCATTGATATTGAGACTACGTCGCGCTTTCCTGAGTTGGGCTACATTGTTAACATGGGCTTTGAGTTCTGGAATCTTGGTCGCAATACTGTTCCTGTAGAGCCTCACACTGCCTACTTTGGCATTCCAGAGATGTACAAAGAAAAGGGCGTCCCACTTGCCGATATTCACCAGATTACCTGGAAAGATGTTGAGGGCAAGAAATCATTTAGAGACGATAAAAAAGCCCAAGAGGCCCTGCTGGCAACTATGAAAAAGATTCCTTTTATGGCCCATAACGCTGCCTTTGAGGATTCTTGGTTCATGTTCAACATTGATGGCTATGCAGAAGCTAGAAAAGCGGGCAAGATTATTGTTATTGACTCCCGTGATATCTGCCGTCGTTTGGACCCAGAAATTAGGTCACTTCCGCGTGATTCTTCCCCTGCTGCACTTGAGAACTGGGCACGTCGTAGGCATACCCTTGCAGCAGACGAGAAGGAACGTCACTTGGGACTTGAAGACGTAGACCTTATGATTCGTACCGTGCAAGCAGAGTTTGCAGACCACAATATGTTTGAAGACTAGGCAACGTTGTCGGTTACCTGTGTTCAAGCGTTATACTAAAGAGTGCATAAACTAGATTTTCTCGCTAGAAAATAACTGCCAAGGAGGAGTTTTGTCAGAGAAGCAGGTAAGAGTACGTTTTGCGCCATCCCCAACAGGCAAGCTGCACATCGGAGGTGCACGTACTGCTATCTATAACTGGGCTTTTGCTCGTGCAAACGGTGGCAAGTTTATTCTTCGTATTGATGACACAGATCCTACGCGCTCAACTGAGGAGAACACTCAGATCATTCTGCGCGCCATGAAGTGGCTTGGTCTTGATTGGGACGAGGGTCCAGATAAGGGCGGCGATTGCGGTCCTTATAGCCAGACTGAGCGTCTTGATTTGTATCGTGAGGCAGCAAATAAACTGCTGGCAGAGGGCAAGGCATACCCTTGCTTCTGCACGCCAGAGAAGCTCGCTGAAGACAAGAAGGCCGCAGAAGAGCGCCACGACCCCTTCCAGGGCTATCAGCGTACCTGCAGAAACATTGATCCTGCAGAGGCACAACGCAGAATTGATGCTGGCGAGCCTTATACCATCCGTATCAAGGTTCCTCTGGACCGCGGCGACGTTATTGTCCACGACGCTGTTCACGGTGACGTAACCTTTAACGCTCGCGAGCTTGATGACTTTATCATCTTCCGTTCTGATGGCACCCCAACCTATAACTTTGCCACCGTTGTTGATGACGCTGGCATGGGCATTACCCACATCATTCGTGGCGATGACCACCTGTCTAACACTCCTCGTCAGATTATGGTGTACGAGGCTCTGGGCGCACCCGTTCCAACCTTCGCACACATCTCCATGATTTTGGGCCCTGACGGCAAGAAGCTCTCCAAGCGTCATGGAGCAACCTCTGTTGAGGAGTATCGTGACCAGGGCTATCTTGCAGATGCCTTTGTCAACTACCTGGCTCTTCTCGGCTGGTCACTTGATGGCGAGACAACCATTGTTCCTCGTGACGTTTTGGCATCTCAGTTCTCTCTGGACCACGTTTCCAAGAACCCTGCTAAGTCCGATCCAGAGCGTCTGAACTGGATTAATGCAACGTATCTTGCCAATATGGACAACCAGACCTTTGCAAAGACGGTTCTGATTCCAGAGCTTGTGGGCGCAGGTCTAGAGCCTGTTCAGGGCAATGCAACTGACGCAGATGAGATTTACGCAACTCGTCCAGGCTGGTATGACCTGCTTTCCGAGATTCTTCGTCCTCGTACCACAGTAAGCCCAGACGTCATTGAGAAGTCCCGCTTCCTATATGAAGGCGCAAACGTCACCCTTGATCAGAAGAGCGTTGAGAAGGGTCTTACCAAAGACGCTGCTCAGAGTGCTACCGTCCTTGCGGCTGCAAAGACCGCTCTTGAGGGCGTTTCTGAGGACGAGTGGAAGGCTGCAGCAATTGACGCTGCCCTTGAGGTGCTTCCAGAGCAGCTTGACCTTAAGAAACGCATTGTCTTCCAGTCCATTCGTGTTGCTGAGTGCGGCAACATGGTCTCCCCTCCTCTTGGAGAGTCTATGGAGCTTCTTGGTCGTGAAGTTTGCCTTGCTCGCCTTGACCGTGCTCTGGAGCTTTGCAAATAACGCGTGAATGCGTGCCTGCCGCGTATTCTTCCAAGCGTAAGTGGGTATCAAAAGTAAAACCACACAAGAGCTGTAAAACAGATGGTTTTGCAGCTCTTTTATCGTTACCGTTTGTTTAGTTTTGGAGTAACTATGATTTCTATGTCTGCGTTTGAAGTCCTAGGCCCCATTATGGTGGGTCCTTCTTCCTCGCACACAGCAGGAGCCCTGCGCATTGCTCTGGTTGCACGCTCGCTTGCACCAAAGCAGCTGGAGCGCGTTGAGTTTTGGCTCTACAACTCCTTCTCTCATACCCACCTTGGTCACGGCACCGATTACGCTCTGATTGCAGGCATCTTAGGCCTTGCTCCAGACGATACACGTGTCCGTGAAGCACTTACCCTGGCAGAAGAAGCCCATCTTAACTACAGCGTTATTGAGAAGGGCGACGACGAGACTCTGCACCCAAACACCGTAGAAATTCACCTCTACGGCGCAGATAACGTTCATGTTTCTGTTATGGGCGAGTCCGTTGGTGGCGGTCGTATTCGCATTTCTGGTGTTAACGGCGTGCGCATTCGCATGTCTGGTGATATGCCTACCATTTTTGTTTCACATCGCGATAAGCCCGGTGTTCTTGCAGCTCTCACTACTATTTTGGCTACACAAAACATCAATGTTGCAACTATGCGCACCTTCCGCTCAGAGCGTGGCGGCTTTGCCCACACTGTCTTTGAGATTGACGAGCCCATTGAGCAGAAAGTCCTGGATCTCTTCCAGCTGGCACCTCACGTCTCATATGCCGCGCAGGTTTCTATTCCAGGAGCCGCTCCTCAGGTCACAAACGACGTGCTTTCGGGGGCGTTTGACAACGGCGCAGATCTTCTCGCCAGATGCTCTAAGACGGGAGCCTCCATTGGCCAGATTATGCGTCAGCGCGAGAAGGACCTGCGACCAGACGCAGACGTAGATGCCGAGATGGCTCACGTTCTAGAAATTATGCGCGATGAGGTTCACGACACTATCAAGACGCCTCGTCGGTCTATTGGTGGCCTGCTCAACGGCCAGGCCAAGACTGTAGCAAATACTCCAGCTGCAATCTCCAGTGCGCTTATGGGCACCACGCAGACACGAGCTGTTGCTTACGCTATGGCCGTTCTTGAACGCTCAGCTACCATGGGCGTTATTGTTGCCGCCCCTACTGCTGGCGCGTCCGGCGTTGTACCGGGATCACTTATCTCTGTTGCAGAAGAGATTGGTGCTACCGACGAGCAGGTTATCTCTGCGCTTTGGAACGCAAGTGCTATTGGTGCCATCTTAACCACCAACGCAAGTGTCTCGGGTGCTGAGGGTGGCTGTCAGGCAGAGGTCGGCTCTGCTGCCGCCATGAGTGCGTCTGCTCTGACTGAGCTTCTAGGCGGCACTCCTCAGCAGTGCTTGGACGCTGCTTCTATTGCCATCTCTAACCTTCTAGGACTAGTCTGTGACCCTGTCAGAGGACTGGTTGAGTATCCTTGCCAAGATAGAAACGCTATTGGCGTAGCTGCTGCCGTAAGCTCTTCTCAGCTTGCACTTGCGGGCGTTGGTAACCCAATTCCGTTTGATGAGGTTGCACACGCTATGGCGGAAGTAGGTGCTGCGCTCCCTGTTTCTCTCAGAGAAACAGCTAAAGGTGGTCTTGCCGCAACTCCAAGCGCTCCTACCGCATGCGCAAGTTGTACCGGCTGTGCCCCTCTTGACCAGGCGCTTATTGATGCAGAACGTATGCTTAGCTCAAATACGAGAGACGTTCCTTGCGCTTAGAGATGCGTTTTGTATAATATTTTTTGCTGCAAACAGAATTTCTTGAAATTATTGCTTGCATCTCTGACGAGTCTCCTTTATAGTTATTTCTCGCGCTGATGCGCACGGATGACATCTTGGGATATCGTCTAGTGGTAGGACAGCGGATTCTGGTTCCGTCAACGGGAGTTCGACTCTCTCTATCCCAGCCATGTCCTCCCAGTCATACATGGCCCGTTCGTCTAGCGGTTCAGGACGCCGCCCTCTCAAGGCGGAGATCACCAGTTCGAATCTGGTACGGGCTACCAAATGTTCAAGGACTTCTTCGGAAGTCCTTTTTTGTTTATCTCAACACCACTTTTGCTTCTATCGTAAAATAAACCAGTCTGTTTGAAATAACTGTCACGCCCAGTCGTGTGACCCAGAAGTATAAGAATTTTTACTAACACCTTGATTGGATCAGGATGTGGCTTGAGTTCTTCCAAAGTGCTGTTGTAATTGTTGCCCTGCTCTATGTGCCAGGCGTCATTTTGCTACACGCCTCCGGTATGCCTAAGCCTTGGGCTCTTGTTACCGCTCCTTTAGTAAGCTGCGCACTCTACTTTATTGAGGGAGAAATCTTTAGCGCACTAAACATCCCTGTTCCCTTGGCTGTGATGGTTCTTGTCCCCTTGCTTGTTGCAATCCTGGTCAATGGCTACGTTTTTTATGTTGCCCCAAAATACAAAGAAGACCACAGGGACGAGAAACCCGTTAAACCCGAAGCAATACGCGCTGGCAAGCAATCAACTAGCCCTGTACCAGCATTCATCTGCGAAGAACTCCCTTTCTGGATGCCTCTTCTGTACGTTGCAATTGGTCTTCTTACCGTAGGGTTTCTCTTCTTACCTACCCTGCCGTCTGCCAGCTCCTTTGTTCAGGGCTGGGACATTGTGCATCACTTAGATGTCACGCAGGCAATGATTGAGTCTCAAAAGTACTCATCAATTCACTATGACTTCTACAGCACCATAGAAGCTTCAATTACACCTTGGGAGCCGGGAACTTCGGGATTTTATCCTTCAGGCTGGAACATCATTGTTGCATTAACAACGCAGCTTGTTTCTACAACCGTTCCTATTGCAGGTAATGCACTCAACTTTGTCAGTGCAGCCATTGTCTTTCCGCTCTCAATCTGCTCACTTATTGCAAAAGTTCTTCCTAAACATCGTATTGCGCTTATCAGTGGAGCTTTTGTTTGCCTAGCATTTTTTGTTTTCCCTTGGTCGCTTCTCATCTACGGACCAATCTTTCCTAACACCGTAGCCTTCTGTGTAATGCCTTCTATTTGGTGGATTTTTATGCAGATGACTCGCTCAAAAACACCAAAACACGACCTCATCTGGCTTATTGTCATATTTGTTCTTGGCTTGATTACCCTCTTTATCTTGCATCCTTCCACGATTTTCTCGTCAATTGTTGTGCTTTTGCCTTGGAGTTTTGCGCGCATTGGAGAATCAAAACGCAGAGTTATTCTCTTTGGAAA
>JABZHU010000119.1:0-4101 GCA_015258705.1 Atopobium sp.
CCTCGGCGTCTAAAGGATGCTGAACGGTATATGCCTTAAACTGAGGGCCCACAAAACTATGAGCACCAAAGGTAATAGGTGCACAATCCATCAGGTATGCACCGTGGTTGATAAAGCTATGTGGGCCAATCTTGATGTTAAAGCCATAGTCAACATTAAAAGGAGAAACTGCTGCACTTCCCTCTCCTAGTTCACCGAGAAGTTCGGTCAAAATCTGACGGCACTTTTCTTTATCACTTGGACGGGTCTGATTGAACTCCCAGGCAAGATCCTTAGCACGCCAAAAAGCTGCGCTTTGTTCTGCATCAGCTTCACCACCGCACCACTCACCTGCGCTCATGCGCTCAAGCTTTGATTTCTTATTTTCTGAGTTTACAGTGGTCTGCTTTGGATCAATATCGTACATAGCCAACTCCTTGTGCTTCTTTATGTAACAACAAGAAGTGTAATAAAAGAAGAGCCCCTGACGAGGCTCTTCTCAGCTAGTTTAAAGTTCTTGTAACCAACTACATTGCATCAAAAACATTTACCCACTTAAGTAGGAACTCTGTTTCTTTTACACGACCGCGCGCAAGCTCTGCTGCAGCAATAATGCCAAGCCATTCGTTTACATACTGACGCGTGCAACCCTGCTTGGTGCAATAAAGATTGATGTACTTCTCGGCAAGCTCCTCATCACCATGAAGAAGCAGGTGCAGATAAGTTGTAGCGCAGTCTGCAGCACCGTTGCCCTGTGTTGCGTGGGCCCAGTCAAGAATTACTGGAGCGCCATCCTCGGCAAGAATAACGTTGGAAGGAACAAAGTCACCGTGACAGACCTTAGTGTGAGGCTTCATACCATCAAGCTTAAGTAGGAGTTCATACCTTGTAGCCTCATCAAGAATGTCTGGAATGCTATTAATCATTCGGGTGAACTTATCTTTTTGGCGAGTCAGAAGTGGTGCCTTATGAGCGTGGATGGCCAGCTCAATATCGATAAACTTATTGAGATACTCGTCCTCTTTTTCTGGATGCACCTCAATAAGCTGCCTAATTGTTTTACCTTCAACTTTTCTGGTTGAAACAGCCCAGCAATTACCAACCTTACTAATCTCTACAAGAGCTGGAACATTGATGCCGGCCTGCTCAGCACGAGTGAGATTTAAAGCCTCATTCATAATATCAGCAGAAGGTTTGCTTCCGCTGAACACCTTAACAACTGTGTCTCCGTTGTCATATACAACTTTGTTATTACGCTCGACAATTACCTTTTTATCAGCTTTGAGCTCCATAACAACCTCCAATAAGGTACTCATGCAGATACTCACTATCCACTTAGTAGTATTGTCGTTCTTCTCTAACCTCTCCTGGCGAGAAGAACACTCTTATTGGTTAAACGGTTGGCAAATTCGGCGAACGTAAACATCCCCAGTTAAAACAGGGAATCGTCCTTCTGACAAAGATCCCCCGCTTTTTATGAAAGCGGGGGATCTGCGTACAAGATGTATGTATGTTACTTACTGCTCTTTACGAGTGCGAGCATATGCTCCAACACCAACAAAGCCAGCACCAACTGTTGCAAAAGCAACCATAGCTACAACACTTGCATCGCCTGTATCAGGTGTGCGGTGCTTACGCTTCTTACCAGGCTTCTCTGGAGTTGGGGTTGGGGTAACTGGAGTCTCGGTGTTTGTAATAGTAAAGCCATTAGCCATATCACCAGTTATCTCAGAAGTGTAACCCTCAATAGCATCCTCAGAAACGGTGTAAGCAATGACGTGATTATCTGCTGCGTAAAGATTTACACCAACAAATGAACCGGTCCAATTGTTTGCCTCAGAAAGGACAACGGTCTGACCAGTGTCAACGCCATCAGCAAGAAGGTGAACGGTGACGGAATCCTTCTTTGTACCGTTCCAGACCTTGGTTACTGGGACATCACGGGTTACAGGAGCGTCAGCCTTGTTAGTAAGAGTTGTAACATTGCCGTTAACCTCAGGAGTCTGAGCAGTCCAACCAGTTGGGGTGGACTCCTGGAAGGTCAGAGTAACGTTATCTGGAAGTCCAGTGAAAGTGTGCTCCCAGTTATTAGCTGCAGAAAGCTCAACAGAGTCAACACGGTAGCCATCAGCAACAAGATAAACAGTGAGCTTCTCTGGAATAACTGCATCTGGATTTGCAGAAGTATCCCAAACCTTCTTAACAGTTACATCCTGAGTGCCCTCTTCACCGGTAATAACGGTACCGTTAGAACCAATACCGCCACCACGCTGTGCAGTGTTGCCATAAATGAGCAACTTAGCCTTATTCTGTGCAGCATTAATTGACTCGTGACGTGGGTTGGATTCAAGAGCAAGCATATCGGTGTTGTTAACGATATTGTTTACTTCTTCAGTAGTATGACGTGCAGCAGCTGGATCAGCTTCACCAAGGATTGAAGGAAGGTTGATAGTAACAGCGCCATCCTTAGTCCAATGTGCAGAAGCGCCGCCAAGCATGTAATCAGAAATGGTTGCGCCAGCAGACTCGCCTGCACCACGAACAGTTGCAATCTCATCACCGGCGCCGTTAGCGGTGTTGTTGAAGAATGCTACACCGTTCTTAGAATGGAACTCAGCATCACCAGTTGGGCAGAACCATGCGCCGCCGCCAATAACTGTTGCAGTATTGTCTTTAATAAGTGCGTTATTGATATGAAGGACATAAGGAACAGAAGCAACGTAAACTGCGCCGCCCTGGTCATTTGCAGTGTTATTGATAATTTCGCCAGCATTAAGAGTTGCGTTAGCAGATGCAATATAAATACCAGCACCAACACCCTTATCACCAAGCTGGTTGGTGCCATTACTGGTGGCCTTGTTTCCGTCAATAGAGCCACCGTTCATGGTGAAGCCGGCGCGATAAATGTTTGGCCAGTTATTCCATGGAGCACCAACCTTGGAGTAAGGAACCTTCTGACCACCAACAACGCCAACGAACTGGTCGTAGGTAGTAACGCCACCGCCAGCAATGCCAGCAGTATTGTTCTTGATGATGCCGTTATTCATAACAGCGTTGCCGTTCCAGGTTACGTAAATACCACCACCGGACTCAGAAGCAACATTATTAGTAATAGAGCCACCGTTGAACGTAAAGTCTGCCTTTGACTTAGAATCACCATACTGAGGATTACCTGCGTAAATGTAGACGCCTGCGCCATCAATAGCCTTGTTGTTAGTGATATATCCACCACCCATAGTGGCTGTTGTTGTCTCACCGTTTGGATCCAAGGCATAGAGCATCAGACCACCAGAAGAATTAATGGTAGAAGAAGCATCGCCACCAGTGATGGTTCCGCCAGTCATAGTAAAATCTGCATTTCTTACCATAACGCTACCAGAGTACTGATTGGTAAGAGTAGTGTTCTGAATGGTACCGTCACGGAGCTCACCTGTTGCACCATTTGCAACAGTGACTGCGCCACCAAGAGCGTTAGCAACCGCGCTGTCCTGAATGGTGCCGCCAGCCATAACAAACTTTGCACCAGCACCAGTGGTGAGAACTACGCCGTTATTTCCAGGATAAGGTTTTGCCTTACCGTTTTTAATAACGCCACGAAGCAAGGTAAAGCTACCACGGTTCTCAACGGCAAATGCAGTGTTGTTGCCATCAATGGTGGCACCATCAAGAGTAACTGCACCGCCAGAAGCAATCTTGAACATATAGAAATGACTAGAGCCGGTCATGGCACTTGTGATAGTTCCAGTACCCATCAACCTAATGTTCTTATTAGCTGGAACCTGGACTGGAGCAGTAATGGTAAAGTCCGCATTTACCTGAACGATAGTCTGCGAACCATCTGCTGGAGCAGCAGCAATAGCAGCCAGCAGCTCAGCCTCTGAGGTAACAGGGGTGGTGTCTGCGAGTGCTTGCTTTGCAAGTCCTCCAACGAGCGAGAGTGCTAGCACAAACGTAGCAACAATCGCCATGCTCCAACGTGAAAGCCTTTTCATGGCAAAACTCCTTGCGCTTAGGGAGCTTGTAGTGACAAAACAATAAAACAATTACTATAAAAGCGTAAAACAGTGCAACTTTAGCGTACTTTACTCTTCTTTGTCTAGCTGTTCAGGCTCTTCTGGACGA
>JABZHU010000120.1:0-3996 GCA_015258705.1 Atopobium sp.
ACATGAACGACACCCCCGGCGTTGACATGAGCACCGGCTCCCTGGGCCAGGGCGTTTCCACCGCAGTTGGCATGGCGCTTGCTGGCAAGAAGTTCAACAAGGACTACCGCGTCTACGCACTCCTGGGTGACGGCGAGATTGAAGAGGGCCAGGTCTGGGAGGCTGCCATGTTTGCTGGCAACCACCAGCTTGATAACCTCACGCTTATTGTTGACAACAATAACCTGCAGCTCGACGGCTCGCTTGATCAGATCAATACGCCACAGCCAATTGACGAGAAGTTCAAGGCGTTCAAATTCCACGTTATTGATGTAGCTGATGGACACGACTTTGACCAGCTTGCAGCTGCATTTGCTGAGGCTCGTACCGTTAAGGGTCAGCCAACCGTTATCATTGCCCACACCGTAAAGGGCAAAGGCGTCTCCTTCATGGAAAACCAGGTAGGCTGGCACGGCAAGGCTCCTAATCAGGAGCAATACGAGCAGGCACTTAAAGAGCTTGAGGGAGAGGTGGCATAACATGGCAGAGGTACAGAAAATTGCCACCAGAGAGGCTTACGGAAAAGCCCTGGTAGAGCTTGGTAAAGAGCACGACGATCTTCTCGTCTTTGATGCTGACTTGGCAGAGGCAACTCGTTCCGGCAAGTACGGCGAGGAGTATCCTGAGCGCTTCGTGGACTGCGGAATTGCTGAGGCCAACATGATTGGCATGGCAGCCGGCGTTGCAGCTACGGGTCACAAGGTCTTTGCAACCTCGTTTGCAATGTTCACGTCTGGTCGCGCATTTGAGCAGATCAGAAACTCGGTGGGTTATCCTCACTTGAACGTCAAAATTGGCGCTACTCACGGAGGCCTCTCGGTAGGAGAGGACGGCGCTACTCACCAGTGCAACGAGGATATTGCTGTTATGCGTACCATTCCTGGCATGACGGTTATCATTCCGTCCGACGCTGTTGAGGCTGAGGCGGCCGTCAAGGCTGCTTACGACCACGACGGCCCTGTCTACATGCGTTTTGGTCGTCTGCCTGTCCCTGTGTTCAACACCAACCCTGATTACCACTTTGAGCTGGGCAAAGGTATTGTCCTCAAGGAGGGCACCGACGTTACGCTGGTAGCCTGTGGCCTTATGGTTCCTGTGGCTCTTGAGGTGGCCGAGCAGCTGGCAGCCGAGGGTGTAAACGCCGAGGTCATCAACATTCACACCATCAAGCCTTTGGATACTGAGCTGATTACCGCTTCTGCAGCAAAGACCGGCAAGGTTGTGACTATTGAGGAGCACTCCGTCATTGGCGGCCTAGGCAGTGCAGTCTGCCAGGCTCTTGCTGAGAACGCTCCTGTTCCCGTTAAGGTTATCGGTGTTCAGGACACCTATGGCGAGTCCGGACCAGCTCTTCAGGTTCTTGCCAAGTATGGCCTGGATACCCCAAGCGTCCTTGCATCCGTCAAGGATTTCTTGAAGTAAGCGCTTCGAGCTTCTTCGTCCTCTGACGCGTATCTGCGCGCAAACCGCGCATCACTGCACGTCAACGTTGCACAAACAAAGCCCTTCTCGTCATCTGGCGAGAAGGGCTTTAGAATCACAGCGGACTTCAAGGTTTGACCATTCCCAATGATCTGCCGAACAACTGCAATTACTCCGACCTGTGTAGCGACGGAGGAACCGCAAAGGGCAAGCTCTAGCTGAATTCATTTACTGAGGTTGTCATCTGCTTCGTGGCTGGGGCCACGCATAAGATACGCGGCCCCAGCCACTGCGGCATAAAGTGCCCAAGCGCCTACGCAGAAGAGCAGGTTTCCCAGCCAGTCCCCAACGAAAATCTCGTGTGTGTCAGTACTGCGATAGAACGAGTTCGTGACAGCAAGTAGTAATGCTGCTGCCCCGCTTGACAAGAGTCGTGTCCACAGTGCCTTCACTCGCGGTTGTGGCCATCGTTGTGGCGGGTCAACAATCAAAAGAACCAGGCCGGTGAGAAACGTTCCATAAAGTGGAAATACCATCAAAAGAGTGCCAGCTGCGGCGAGCCCCGTGGCGGGGATATAAAAAATCCCGAAGCAGATTCCAATCCATGTCGTGTACGTACGGATCGCATCCCTGTTCGTGAAAGTAGGCGTGGCAAATCGGGCTGAGCTCCTCATGAGCATCCGTCCTGCCATGACCGTGAAGGCAATCCAGCCGAGACCGAGAGATAGGAGCGTCTCACTCCAATGTTGAGATCCATACTGGGTGGAAGCAACTGCATCAAAAGCGACTAACGCGATGGCCGCAACCCCTGTACCCAATACGCGGATCAGTAATGCTCGACAGAGCGGCGTCTCCCATGTTGATGGCCTATCAATGATAAAAAATAGCAGTCCTGCTAGAGGGGCAAGCCACAATGGGGTGCTCACCGGGGCGACTCCACCGGTGAAGAGCAGGGAACCGGGCACTATCGCAAAGCCGAGGATGAGCCCTACCCAATACGTGTAGGTCCGAACGAATAGTTTGAAAGACTCAACCACTCACACCTCCCATGGACTTCAGCACCGAAACTATAACGATTCTAAGGCGGGGAGGCGACTTATGCCAGACACACTTCAAAACCCGCCTGAAATGTGCAAAGAATCTGTATTTGAGCCACCGATTCTTTTACAAAATCAGGCAAATCCACAGTTTCTTTGATGCTTTTAGGCAAAACTTACAGATTCTTTGCAGAAATCAGGCGCCGCCTAGGCGCACGCTAGGCTCCCGCCGAGCTCGCGTCCAGCTCCCGCAGCCTGGCGAGAAACCCCGTCCACTAGCAGCGTCTTCGCACAAGAAACCCGGCATCCACACGAAATGGATGCCGGGTAGAAATCGCTTACAACCTGTACGCGCCACGCGCCACTGACCTGCGGTGTTGCGCGTGGTTGCGACCTGCGTGTACCTGCGCGCCCCACGTGCCCGCGCGCCGCGCCTTACTTGTACTCGTAGAAGCCCTTACCAGCAGCAACGCCGGTCTCGCCCTTGTCAATCTTCTCTTTCAGCGAGGCAACAATGCGACCCTGTACGGACTCAGGATCCTTAGCTGCAGGATTCATCAGAGCAACGTTATATGCGGTGACCAGGCCAATGATGTCCAGAATCTGGAACGGACCCTTTGGCGAACCGGTGCCAATGCGCCAAGCCCTGTCGATGTCCTCGACGTCGCCGACGCCGTTAGCCCAGAGCTGCTCAGCGGAGACCAGAAGAGGTACCAGCATGGAGTTCAGCAGGTAGCCAGGCTGCTCCTTCAGAACCTTGACCGGAATCATGCGAATGCTTGCCGCAAAAGCGACGACCATGTCAAAGTTCTCCTGAGCGGTACCTGCGTGACCCATAACCTCGCCGATTGGGTTGCGCCAAATCTCGTTAGCAAAGTGGAGTGCCAGGTACTTCTCGGGACGACCAGTAGCTGCAGCAAACATGCTTGGAATCATGGTTGAGCTGTTAGTTGCCACAATAGTCTTCTCGGGCAGGTGCTTGGCCAGCTCGGTGTAGAACTCAATCTTCTGCTCTGGATTTTCCGCGACGGACTCGATAACAAAGTCAGCGTCACCAAAAGCCTCGTCCCAATCGGAAGTGAGCTTGAGGTTACTGTATGCGCGCTCTACCTGCTCTTTCAGTTGGTCGAGCTTCTCTGGGGTAATCTCGTCCTGAGCAATGAGGCCGTATGCGTACGCCTTAGGATCGCTCTTCATAGCCTCCAGGGTGTTTAAATACACCTCTCTGAGGTGCTCAATCTTTGGACGAGCGCGCTCAATTGAAGCCTCGGACCTTAGCCAAATGGTGGTCTCGTAGCCGCGATAAGCGGTCTGGAATGCAATCTGGCTGCCCAAAACGCCGCCGCCAGCAACTACAACTTTCTTAACCTGTGAAATGTCCATAGGACGTTCCTTTCTACAAGCGTGGCGAGAAATGCCGCGCGATTTATCTACCGTCCCTATACCCCAGAAACTCCCTGTCAAACATTCGTTCGGAAAATTTCCAACTTTCATTCAA
>JABZHU010000121.1:0-3979 GCA_015258705.1 Atopobium sp.
TTTGCCTGATTTTGTTAAAGAATCTGTGCCACAAATACAGATTCTTTGCACTTTTCAGGCAGAGTTCTCGGGACGTGACCTTGAATCCGGGATGATGGTAGGTGGTTTTCATGGACGCTCGCATGGAGCCTGATTTTCTCGCCGAGTCTGAACAATTTGCCGGAAAATTGCATGAAGTCTGAGCTATTTGCCGGTTTTTCTCATCAAGTCTGAGTAAATTCGCTTAGACTTCACGCACTTTTCAGGCTTGCTGCAGCACCAGCCGAGAAACCCCGTGCACTCGCAGCGGCGCTTCGCGCACTTGACCTGCAAGTTTGTCTGCACACGACGCTGTTGCCGTACAAAAAACCGGTGTCCACCTGCGTGAACACCGGTCTGACCTGCATGTTATGTGGAGCTTCCAGCCCGCGTCCGCTCGTCCAGCTTGGCGCGGACAGCGGCCTTGAACGCGGCAGCGTCCGTCATCCACGGAACGTGCTTGCCGCCGATAATGTTGAACGGCTCGTCGCCCTTGGCCAACAGGTACACTAGCGCCGGGCGAGGGTCGTCGTAAGCTGCGGAAACTGCCTCGTAAATGGCGTCGTAGCGGTCAAGGATAATCTTGTGCGCGGCGCCCTCGGGCGTGGCCTTGGCCATCTGCGCGCAAATCACCGCTGGATCTTCCATGTTGCAGTCCTCGGTGGTGTAAATCATCAGGTCAGCCCACTTGGCCGCCTCTTCCGGCAGCTCCTGGCGACGATTGTACGCCTTGCCGCCGACGGCTCCCATAACCACATAGCGGCCATAACCAGGGAATTCTTTGGACGTTGACGAGAAAAGCTTCTGGTAGGAAAGCTTGTTGTGGGCGTAGTCGACCAAGCCCGTGACCTTGTTGTCGGGCGAGCTCAAGAGCTCCATGCGGCCTGGCACCTTAACGTTCATCAGCGGAAGCACGGCGTCCTTCTCGCGAATGCCCAGGTAATCGGCAACGGTGATTGCTGCAAGAGCGTTCTCCACGTTGAAGAGGCCGGACATGGGCAGCGCGGCGGCGCCGGTCCAAGTTGGCGCGTGCACGGTAAACGTAACCATGCCCTGGTGAGGGGTGATTTCGTCCGCCCAAACGGTGGCGTCGGAATCGGTTGTGGAGAAAGTCAGGACCTTCTCGCACTTCTGTGCACGCTCCATGACCTGGTCAAACATCATCGTGTTCTTGTTGATAACGGCCACGCGAGCCAGGTCAAAAATCTTCAGCTTGCTCTCAAAGTAATCTTCAAAAGTAGGGTGTTCAACAGGGGAAATGTGATCGGTTCCGATGTTTAAGAACACCGCGACGCTCAGATTGAGACCAACCGTACGGTCGTACTTGAGACCCTGGCTGGAAATCTCCATGTCAACGTAGGGGAGGCCAGCATCCGCGGCGTGCTTGAGGTGGCGCCACAGCTCAGGGGCCTCGGGCGTGGTGTTGTGCGCGGGCTGCGTGTCCTTGCCGTCAAACACCTCGATGCCGCCGATCACGCCGCATTTGGAGTACGGCTCGTCGCCGTCGAGGATGGCGCGCAGCATATACGAGCAGGTAGACTTGCCTTTTGTGCCCGTAATGCCGATGGTAGTGAGCTTCTTGTCGGGATGTCCCGCAACGCCCGCGGCCGCGTATGCCATGGCAAGGCGCACGTCATCCACGCGAATGGCAGCCACGTTTGGCGCCACTGCCTGCAGTTCTTCCGCAAGCGACTGCTGGCAGAGGTACGCAACAGCTCCAGCCTCCACCGCGCTTGTCAGATACGCTGGCGAGAAACTCGCGCCCTTGCAAACAAACAGCGAGCCCAGGGTGACCTCACGAGAATCGCTTGCAACATCGGTAAGCTGTGAGTTTTGATCAACCGCGTCAAGATGCGCGGTAGTGTACTCGATGTTCTTGCTGGTAAAAAGCGCCAGGAGCTCGTGTAATGTCATCCTCAAAAGTCCTTCGATAGCTGTTTGGCGCAAGCACAGCGCCCCAAAGACAGTATAAATAGTTTAGCCGTCTGCCCCCAATTGTGCTGCCGACATCGCAACTTTCTTGGCTCTTGCACGCCAACCTCACACCTTTATGGCGAGAAAATCGTCGATTTTGCTTGACTCACTGAGAGCTGCGAGGTATAGTACTTGTTCGCGCAAGCGTTTACATTGCGGGGTGGAGCAGTCTGGTAGCTCGTCGGGCTCATAACCCGAAGGTCGTAGGTTCAAATCCTGCCCCCGCGACCATAAGAATTTCAAACCCGCCATTGGCGGGTTTTTTGTTAGCAATCTGCGCTGTCTCCGCGCACAAGAATCGTTTCCGCGCAGGAAAACACCCCTCTACGCACTAAACCCAAAGTTCAGCAAACGCTGCAGCCTAAGTTCAAGACCCTTGTGATGGTCATAAGAATCCAGCAGACGTTGATACTTCGGAGCAGCAGCCGCCAGCTTCTCAACCAGTGCATCTGTTGTCTGCCTCACTGATCGTAGGGGCTCAGGATGATGCTCACCTTCGTTTTCTCCGCTTGCAATGCACCAGCGAACATTCGAACGCACATGGCTCGTATCAAAAGTTTCTACAAAATCGGGAAACCACGTACTTGGGCTAGCAAGAAGGTACTGGTCAAAGTGGCAGGTAGTCTGCATCTCAAAGAGGCTGCACAGACCCGACAAAGAATAGCCTAGCAAGGTAAGAGGACATGTCCCCTGATCGGTATGGGTAGCTAGAGCAGCGTACTTCTCGACAGCAGGAAGTACGACGTCCGAAAGAAACTCTTGTCCCTGACCTCTAAAATTTGGAGCTGTCGAGCGCGTACTTGGCGCTGGCCAGGGAGAATAGCAGTCTTGATCAGACGGCGCGGTAATGGCAATCCATTGAGGAAGCTTCTCGGCATCAATTTTTCCGGCAGAAATAAGAGCTGCTATCTTTGGCATCAGCAGAGAGCCGTGGAGAATAATAAGAAGGCCAGGAACTTCGGAGCGCTCTCCGATAGTGATTGTGTTGTCTGGTAAAGCTGATAAATCCATGAAAGTCCTCGTCTGACCTCGTCTGTTATTGCCTGTTGGTGCCGGCGTCGTCTCGCAGTAGCCGCCAGCGGCGCCTCGTGCGGAGCACCTCTCCAGGGGAGCGCGCCTGTAGGGATGTAGGTATTTTAAGCATTTTTCAATTCGTTCAGCTTCTCATAACTCAAAATGTAAGATATAGTTAACTTTCAAAAAATTCCGCTGCTTCTGTGTAACGTGCATTGTACGTTGTGCGTTGCGCACAAAAAGCAGCGTCACTTTAGAGGGGTATCGTATGATAAGAAAAGCCGGGCCGTTCCGTCTTTTCATGGGAGTTCTCGTCGCAATTCTGGCAGCGAGCATTGTAATAACTTCAACGATGGGCGCTATTGGTGTGTCCCTACAAGACGCATATGCCGTGCTGACACATCATCTTTTTGGCATGCCGCTACCGGAGGCTCTAGCTGCAGGAGGACCTGTCGAGAAGGTCGTTTGGTCGCTGCGCTTTCCCCGCATCATCTTGGGTGTTGTAGCCGGAGCTGGCCTTGCGCTTTCGGGCGTTGTCATGCAGGCATCGGTTCAAAATACCTTGGCTGAGCCGTATATTTTGGGCATTTCATCAGGAGCTTCGTGCGGAGCCACCTGTGCCATCATGCTTGGTGCTGGCGCAATACATGTTGTGGGAATTTCTTCGGTGCCGCTGTTCTCGTTTATTGGCTCAACAATTGCCACGATTGGCGTTTTGTTGCTGGCGTCTACCGGCGGACATATGACGTCATCAAGGCTTGTTCTCTCAGGCATGATTTTGAATGCCCTGTTCACGGCTCTTTCTAATTTCATTATTACTATCGCCGCTAATGCTGAGGGCATGATGGATTTGAAGTTCTGGACCATGGGCTCTTTGGCACGAGCAAGCTGGGGAAATGTTGGCGTTTCCGTTGTCGTAGTACTTCTCGTCAGTGTGTTTTTCTTAACGCAGTTCCGCTCTCTCAATGTGCTT
>JABZHU010000122.1:0-3902 GCA_015258705.1 Atopobium sp.
GTTAGATACAGATAAGCGGAATAAAACTCTTTGTTGATCTGCAGATTAAGGATGTTGCCAACGTTTGTGTCAAGTGCCATGTTCTTCTCTTTCCTCGTAACTTTTTCTCAAAAAATGAGAAGCTCTTTGGCTTCTCATTTTTGATACCCAGTTGTTAGTCTCTTAAACAGATTGCACAAAATCTCAATGATAAAAATAGTTACTATTTTTATCTTCTATTTGAATGCGCTGCGCTTGCGCCACCTATACGTTAGTCGCGGGTGAGCTTGCGGTGAATGCGATGAGGACGAGCAGCCTCCTGGCCAAGTCTCTCAATACGATTGGCCTGGTAAGCCTCAAAGTTACCCTCAAACCAGAACCACTTACCTGGGTTCTCGTCGTCGCCCTCCCACGCAAGGATGTGCGTAGCAATGCGGTCCAAGAACCAACGGTCGTGGCTGGTTACCACCGAGCATCCTGGGAAGCGCTCAAGTGCATCCTCAAGGCTTTCCAGCGTCTCAATATCGAGGTCATTGGTAGGCTCGTCCAGAAGCAGGAGGTTTCCACCCTGCTTAAGCGTAAGGGCAAGGTTTAGACGGTTCCTCTCGCCACCAGAAAGGACGCCAGCACGTTTCTGCTGGTCAAGTCCTTTAAAGCCGAAGCTGGCCACATAGGCGCGGCTTGGAATCTCCGTATCTCCCACCTTGATAAAGTCGTTTCCGTCGGAGACAACCTCCCAGATAGTTTTATCTGGATCGATTCCCTGCCTGAGCTGGTCAACGTAAGAAATTTGAACCGTCTCGCCAATCTCAAGTGTGCCAGAAGTGAGCTCCTCCTGGCCAACAATGGCCTTGAACAGCGTTGACTTACCAACACCGTTAGGGCCAATCACGCCAACAATGCCGTTTCTTGGCAGGCTAAACGAAAGGTCGTCGATAAGAACGCGGTCGCCAAAGGCCTTGTGGATGTGATCGGCCTCCAGGACCTTCTGGCCCAGACGCGGACCCACAGGAATCTGGATCTCGGTGAAGTCGAGCTTCTTGGATGCACGAGCTTCTGCTTCCATCTGCTCATAGCGGTCAAGACGAGCGCGGTTCTTAGCCTGGCGAGCCTTAGGAGACGAACGAACCCACTCCAGTTCAGCGCGCATTTTCTTTGCGCGCTTGGCGTCCTGCTGGTTCTGTGCTTCAAGACGTGCGGCCTTGTTCTCCAGGTAAGTTGAGTAGTTGCCCTCATAAGGATAAAGCTGTCCGCGATCAACCTCGCAGATCCACTCAGCGACGTCGTCGAGGAAGTAACGGTCATGCGTGACGGCCATGACAGCACCGGGGTAATCGTGCAGGAACTTCTCAAGCCAGAGCACCGACTCCGCGTCAAGGTGGTTGGTGGGCTCATCAAGAAGCAGCAGGTCAGGTGCCTCGAGAAGCAGACGACACAGGGCTACACGGCGTTTCTCGCCACCCGAAAGGTGGGTGACGGGAGAGTCTGGATCAGGGCACTGGAGCGCATCCATTGCCTGAGAGAGCTGGCTGTCCAGATCCCAGCCGTTAGCTGCGTCGATCTCGGTCTGGAGCTGGCCCATCTCTACCATGAGGGCGTCAAAATCGGCGTCAGGATTGCCCATCTCAACGCCAATCTCATTGAAGCGCGCAATCTTCGCAAGCAGATCACCGAAGGCAAGCTCAATGTTCTCCTTGACCGTTTTGGTCTCATCCAGCGGCGGCTCCTGCTGGAGCAGGCCAACGGTGTAACCTGGAGTGAGCTTTGCCTCGCCGTTAGAGACGTCCTCCATGCCGGCAATAACCTTGAGCAGGGTGGACTTTCCCATGCCGTTTGGACCCACGACGCCGATTTTTGCGCCAGGGTACACACCGACGGTGACGTCATCAAGGATGACCTTCTCGCCGACTGCTTTGCGGGCTTTGTACATCTGATAGACAAACTCTGCCATGTGCTCCTCCTTAAGGGGCTGTCAGATGAAATATTCACATAGTCCATTCTAATGAAATATTGCGGGGACTCCACAGTAGAGAAGCTGGAAAGAGGATATGCCTGCAAAACGCTAGGTCATGTTGCGCTGCACGCATGTGCGATGCGGTGCGCGAGGGTGCGATGCGGTGCGCGAGGGTGCGACGTGGAACGCGAGGGTGCGATGCGAGACGTGAAAACACACTTTCAGCACGCAAGAACACACCTATGTCAGATAATCTGCTCAAAAGGCGTATACATTGCACTCAAAACCTCTATATCTTGCAGATTATTGGACTTAGGTGTGTTTTTTGCCTCGCATTTAGCAGATTATCCGACATAGGTGTGTAGCTAGAGACTTGAAAATAGCGGTAGTTAAACTATTTATCTATTGTTATTCATCATTACGTATATCGAATCTTATTTATACATGAAAATGAATTGACCCATTAATTGTGATCATAGCTCGCGTTAGATAGCCGCCTTCGGATGGTTTATCGCAAGGGACACCAAATCTCCAAGCTATATAGCACAATCGCCCTGTAAATTGCCATTCAACCGCGTCGTTACGAACGAGTAGGAAGAATGGCAACAAAATTGTGGACTAACGTAGGCTATTTTGGTTAACGTGGCCATTTGTGGTTTAAGTGAGCTTACGGTTTTACGTGGCCCTGATTTGCTTTATCTACGGCGTCTTTGACCATCTGCGCGTACAGGGTACCGCCTCGATTAATGGAATCTGAATCAGAGCCAAAGTGAACGTAATCAGTACCTGCCCAAATGTCAGGATTATCCTGAGCAATCTGTGCCCAATCCGCAATGGTAATGAAGTCGTACTGCTGAGCAAGCTCAAGCTCATGAGCACGGATGGCATTTGCACCAGCATTTGGATCGGAGTTTCTACCGTCATACGGAGTGACAAAAATCAGACGATGTCCACGCGGCAGCATGTCTACAATCTTGTCGACTGCATCGGAGCCGCCAACAGGATTGGTGCCCAAAGCTACAACAACGTCCTGGTAGAGCGTGTTGTTATCGATTGCGGACTGCAGCAAATCTACGCCCATCGCCACGTTTCTACTAACAGAAGCGTCAATTTGAGCATCGGGCAGCGCATCCTGCAGGTAAGAACGAGCGCGCAGCGAAACAGAATCGCCAATGTAGGTGACTCCCTCAACAACGTTGTAGTTGCTTGCCTGCGAGGTATCCGCATGCTTGCGAGTCATGGTCATGGTACTCTGCTCCTGCAACGAAGCATTGAGCAGCAGATCGTTCTGGAAATCGCTAAGCTGTGGAGCGGTTAGCGCAATAAAGGCAACGGCCGCAGCAAAAGGAATAAGCGCAAGGCCGGTACCTCGTAAAACCTTCTGACCATCAAGCTTGATGCGCGAGAAGATCTCTGGAGACTTCCCTGCCAACGCTGGCTCAAGCACATAGAACGAGCAACTTGCAAATACAAACGAAAGCACCAGGGTTAGGAGTGCAGCCAGGACTGGATCGACCTTCTCGGCAAAAATAATGTACAAAGGCCAGTGGAACAGATACACGCCGTAGCTGGTATCTGCCACAAAAGAAACGATGCCAGGCTCATTGATTCCCTCGGTTTTTTGATGCAACATGCGAGCAAAGAAAATCATTGCGGCTGCTGCGAGCGAGGCAAAAAGGAAACCAAAGGTGTACGTAAAGAGGTCCTCGAAGTGCATGAAGACGCTCAGGAAGACAAGAACACCGCAGCTTGCCACAAGGCCCACGAGCGTCAGCTGAGTAGAAAGCTTCTGCTCAAGCTGGTCAAAGAGCTCGCCTGTCTGGGCAATTCCTGCAACACACGATAAAAGCGCACCGATAAAGAAGGGGAACACGTGCGTTTGCGGCGAGAAATACTGGATAGAAAGATTCGTGGAGTTTTGGGCGCCGGTGGCCATCGCCAAGTAAGTAGCGACCAATAGCACCAGGGA
>JABZHU010000123.1:0-3894 GCA_015258705.1 Atopobium sp.
TTAATCTTTATGTTGTCAACAATAACCAAGTCTCTAGAAGTACTCTCGGTGCCTGGCCACAAAAGTAGTGAGCACCTCAGGCTAAACTCCTGAATTGTTGCTGTAGACAAAATAAAATCGCTCTTGCCCTGAACAGGCAGAACAAACTTAGAAAGATTATCAAGGTCAGCAACAAACAGGCGAGCAATTCCACCATTTTGCGCAGAATAATTCTCAACCGTGCTGATAACATCCTGGGAAAGTTCTTTTTGATCAAGAATAATCAGGTCAAAGGTATGGCCAGAAGCCGCAGCCTGTGAAAATGAAGCAGCATTTGCAAGAGCAATAGACACATCAATGACATGCGAAAGTTCACGCATACGTTCATGTAAGCGTGTCGTTGCAGATACAAGAAGAATATTCTTGTGATGCATCGATTCCCCCTAGGATAAGCTTAATCTTATAAAGCATACCACAAGCTGCGAATAAAGAGCAGATATACCTCATTATCTGCATTTAGGGCGAGAAGATCTTCTCGCCCTAAAATATTTTTACGTTAGCGTATTAATTGTAAAAAGCATGGGTTTTACGCAATTGCGCCAATAAACTCAGCTGTTCGAGGGTTCTGTGGATTGTTGAAAATGACATCAGGAGTACCTTGTTCAACTACCACTCCCTCTTCCATAAAGACCACGCGATCTGCCACGTCTTTTGCAAAACCCATCTCATGCGTTACCACAATCATGGTCATACCAGAGTTCTTTGCCAGATCACGCATGACATCCAAAACACCACGAACAAGCTCGGGGTCAAGCGCGGAAGTAGGCTCATCAAACAGAAGTACATTTGGATGCATAGCAACGGCGCGAGCGATTGCTACACGCTGCTGCTGTCCACCGGAAAGCGCACCAGGCTTGAAGTCTGCTCTATCGGCAAGGCCAACAGCCTCCAGTTGCTTTAGCGCCTCTGCCTCTGCCTCCTCTTTTGACTTTCCTAGAACCTTAATCTGACCAATCATTACGTTCTCTTTAACCGTTAAATGACCAAACAGATTGAACTGCTGGAAAACCATTCCCACATCTCTACGAAGGGCATTTACCTCTGCCTCGTTTGTACCCGTAATCTCTTGATCTTCAATAAGAATATGGCCTGCAGAAGGAGTCTCCAGCAGATTAATACAACGGAGCATAGTGGATTTACCGGAGCCCGAAGGACCAAGCACAACCACAACTTCACCTGGCCAAACAGTCAGGTTAACGTCATTTAAGACATGCGTTGATCCAAACGACTTATTGAGATGCTCAATACGAACAATAGGATGTTCACCTGACTCGAAAGCATGATTAGTAAGCGGCTTATCGCGCTCAAATGCCTCTTGTGCAGCAACTCCAGCATCCAAGGCAGGTTGTTCTGTGTTCGACTTCTTTTTGAAAGAAAAGAAAGACATTAGTTTTCCTCCTTGGAAAGAGCTTGAGTCTTACTAGCTGCGACGCTTGCTGTTTTACCTGTTTCTGACTGCTCCATACGTTTCTCGATAGTGCCAACTACCTTAATAAGTGGCAAGGTAATTGCCAAATAGAACAGAGCGGCTGTCATGTATGGCGTCATATTTCCCGTTGAAGTGGTGAGGTTTTTAGCAAACATCATTAGCTCCATAACACCTACAGAAGAAAGCAACGAGGTATCTTTGTAGGACGTAATGAAGTCGCTGGTGAGAGGTGGAATAACACGGCGGATAGTTTGAGGAATGATAATAAACGTCATGGTCTGGAAACGATTCATACCAAGAGAGCTTGCTGCCTCATACTGACCCTGCGGAATTGATTGAATGCCCGCGCGGAAAATTTCTGAAAGATACGCAGATGAATTGATAGCAACCACCATAAAGCCAAGCAGATTGGTGTCCAGATTGATATTCAGCATAGGAAGACCAAAGAACAGAATATAAATCTGCAGGAAGAATGGTGTTCCACGCAACAAATTGATATATACCACTGCGAGTGCACGCAGAAACGGATTCTTGGAAATCTTCAGCAGCGCAAAGCCCATTCCCAGCACAATAGCCACAGGATAGGCGCAAATTACAATTGCAAGGCAAACCAGCCATCCAGGAAAAAGCATCACAACTGAAGAGACAATCAGTTGAGGCTTTAAGAACATCCCCAAAAAGTGGTTGGAATTCCACGCCTCAACCCAAGGCTGAACATCAAGCCAATTCACTAGAGCCTGAACAGGAGTGTTAGAAATAATGGTGATTTCGGAAGAAGAGGCAAGCTTTTGAGTCCCTTGCTCAGTGGTATATGTTCCCTCAACAGTGTACGAACCGCCGTCAGCAGGAAACTTCATGCCGGAAATCTCTACACGAATCAGCTTTTGAGCGTCCACGGGTGTTGCAAAAGAGATCACAACCTGCGTTCCCTGGACGCTTGCTGTTGCCTGGATCTTCTCGCGCGTAAGACCTGAAAGAACGGTCACCTTAGTAGTTGCGCTCTGCAGATCGGAGCCCTCAGGAAGCTGCAAAGTAAGCTGAGAGACCTGCTCGTCATCAACTGTTCCCTCCCAGGTCAAACGAGTCTCTTTGCCACCGATAACGCCATTGCCTTCTGTCTGATTTGACTTAGCTGTTGCCTTGTTTGTGGTAAGAGCAAACGCACTCTGAACAGAAAACACGCTCAGAGACATAAAGAACAGCCCACTCAAAAGAAGCATGACGAGAAGGACTACAAGCAGCAAGGAGTACGCGCGATTATGTGAGAGCTTTGATTTAGCCGAATCATAAGACGTACTTTGAGGTGCAGATTCAGCTTTGAAACTCGCAGATGACATGCACAAGGACAGTTGCTGTCCTGACATAGTTTTGTGCAAAAGTGCAATCACGTGTAACTCCTTTAGTGCTTGAGATGCCTAAGCGCTGATACTAAAAACAGAGCAGTGCTTGAAGCCAAATCTGACTTCAAGCACTTTTTGTTGAGCTGATAAAATTAGATGTTAGAGCCAAACCATTTGGTCTTGAGAGCAGTCATGGTTCCGTCCTTCTCCATGTCTGCAAGAACCTTGTTGATTGCCTCGGTCAGTGCAGGATTGTCCTTGGAAACAGCAATGCCATACTGCTCACCTGTTGGAATCTCTTTTGCAATTGTCAAATCAGAATACGAAGTGCTAATCAGATTGGAAGCAACAGGTAAATCGATGACCATAGCATCGTACAAACCAGTCTGAACTCCTGCCATTGCTGCAGCAACGTCGTCTACAGAAACAATAGTTGCGTTTGGAAGGTTCTCCTTGGCCCAATCCTCGCCGGAAGTACCTGTCTGAACAACAACCTTCTTAGAGGCATCGTTGAGCGTCTGCTCGGTCTCGGTGCTGCCAGACTTAACAACCAGGGACTGATTGGAGTCGAGGTAAGAAGTAGTGAAGTCTACCTCCTGAGAGCGCTCGTCAGTGATGGTAATACCTGCGATAGCAACGTCTGCTTTGCCACCCTGCTTAATAGTTGGAACAAGAGTGTCAAACTTCTGGTTTGGCAGGTACGTAACCTCAAGATTGAGTCTCTTTGCAATC
This sequence comes from Atopobium sp., assembly GCA_015258705.1. Taxonomy (GTDB): domain Bacteria; phylum Actinomycetota; class Coriobacteriia; order Coriobacteriales; family Atopobiaceae; genus Lancefieldella. Next base: position 3,541 of record JABZHU010000123.1, read on the forward strand.
TCGGTAATAAGATCAACGTCAAAACCAACAGGAGTAGTTGAGTTGCCTTCAAAATACTCAAAAGGCTGGAAACCAAGCTCTGCAACAACAGTCAGATGACCCTTAGTTACCAGCGTATAGCTTGAATCAGAGGATGAAGTAGTACCCTGTTGCGCATTTTCTTGCTTAGATGACGAGCAAGCCATAAGGCCAACAAGTGCACATACCATAAAAACAGCAGCTACGCCCTTTAGGGCATTCTTTTTAACGGTAGTAACCAGTGACGATTTCATATTTGCCTCTTCCTGAATAAATCTGAGCTGAAATTCATTGGAATGAATTTTAGGAAGCAAATATGAAAAATCTACTTATAAT
>JABZHU010000124.1:0-3858 GCA_015258705.1 Atopobium sp.
CCGCACGAGCCACGCTTAGTGTGAACTCAACAATGATATTTCTGTCATTGTACGCGGTGCGTGTGAGACTCAAAACAGGCGAACCTTCAGAAATTTGCAATAAAGTGGCGTCATCCGAGCGAGCAATTGAAGCCTTGAACTCCTCTTCTGCTACGCCAATCTTTATGTTGTAGTCTTCTTCAAAAATTTGGTAGAGAGATTTTTGCTCAACATCATGAGCAGTGAGCGAGAAAAACTGTGAAACTGGAAGATACGTTACTTCCAGCATCATAGGCACGTCATCGGCACTTCTTAAACGTTTGATGCGGAAGAGTTTCTCGCCAAGAATAACGTGCATATGTTGGGCTAAGAACTTATTAGCCTCAATAGTGTCAAACTCCAGAATAGTTGTCTTAGGAACGCGACCTAACTGACGCTGCTGGTCAGTAAAGCTATAGCCTCCCATAAGGTCTGTTGCACGTTCAGAGACGTCTGCAACAAAGGTACCGCGGCCACGCTGACGATAAATGAGCCCCATGTGTTCAAGCTCTTGCAGGGCAAGTCTTACCGTGGTGCGAGAAAGTCCGTAGGAATCGGAGAGTTCACGCTCAGAAGGAAGTGGATCGTCTGGATCCATCTCGTTCTCAATACGATAGCGCAGCATATTTGCTAGCTGCTCGTAGAGTGGCTGTCTTCCCATAAACGTTGTCATCAAAACTCTCCTATAAAAGACGGGTGCCCACTAAGTGGACACCCGTCACACTTACTTAACCCCAAATATATGGGAGAACGCCAAAGCCAGAACCAAGAAGTGCAATTACCAGAAGCAGGCAGATGCACATGATTGGAGTCCAGTTACGCTTTGCCATGAGGTAGTACAGGCAAAGGGTAAGAGCCAGTGGGATAAGCTTTGGGCAAACGCCGTCGAGGATCTTCTGGATGTCAATAGAGACAGGAGAAGTGACTTCCTCGCCAACAGTTACCAGGTTAACACCGTTGCCGACTGGAGCAATAGCAGTAGTACCGTCCTTGCCGTCAGCAGTCTTGCCGCCGATGAACTTAACGGACTCAGGATTCTTCTTGTAGTCAGAATAAGAACCCTCAGCGAAGAGAGCCTTGTCATACTGACCAGAAGCAAGCTGCTCGTCAGAAAGAGTTACCTGAGAAAGAACAACGCTGTGTGTCTCACCGTTAGGGATGTTTGCGCCAGCGCCAAGCTTGGTTCCACCGTAGCAGACAACCAGGCAGCCAACAACAAAGACGCCCAGGATAGAAGCAGCACGAGTGAACTCTTTTGCGTTCTCGGTGAGCAGGGTAATTGCGTCAGTGCCCATCTTGTAAGAAAGATTCATCAGCCAATAACGTACAGCAAACTGTGCGATGTTGAAGATGATAAGGAACAAGAATGGTGCAAAGACATTGCCGGAAATTGCCATGTTAGAGGTAATACCAGCAGTAATTGGAACAAGGGTGAACCAGAACAGTGCGTCACCAATGCCGCCCAGAGGACCCATTGCAGAAACGCGGACTGCACGAATGGTTGGGATATCCAGCTTGTTCTGCTCAAGGGAGAGAACAATACCCATAACAAAAGTAACCAAGAATGGGTGGGTATTGTAGAACTCAAGGTTGTGACTCATGGAAGCAGCAAGGTCATCCTTGTTGTCGCCGTGAATCTTCTCAAGACCAGGGAGGATACCGTAGAGCCAACCAGCTGCCTGCATTCTCTCGTAGTTGAAGGAAGCCTGCAGGAACAGGGAGCGCCATACCATCTTGTTGAGCGTCTTCTGATCAAGTGGCTCAGCAGGAGTGGTGTTCTGATAGGTATCAGGAATATTAAATGCCATCTTCGAAGTCACCTCCAGCAACAACAGCAGGAGCAGCATTCTTCATCTTGGTCTGGAGCTGGTAATCCCAGAATGCGATACCAAAGCCGATGAGAGCAAGAAGCAGAAGTGCTGGACCAGAGAGCTCAGGAATGCTGATAAATACGATTGCAGCTGCAAAGCCCATGAGGAAGAAGCCCCAAAGCTCGCGAGAAACCATAACCTTCAGCAGGATTGCAAAGCCGACGAAGCGCATCATGCCACCAGCGACGGACAGTGCATTCATGAGCCACTTTGGAATTGCAGTGGTGATCTGAGTGCCAAATGCAGCACCACCCAGGAAGAACAGGGTAACAATGACACCAAAGAAAAGACCAAGGGCAGCCATTGCGCCGTAGTTAATACGAGCAATTCCCTTAGGATCGGCCTTCTCGGCGTATGCATCAGCGGTTGCCATTACAGGGGACATAATGGTAAAGATGATGGTTACTGCATACTGACCAAGCAGAGAGAATGGAATTGCTGCAGCTACAGCGGCCATTGGCTCAAGCTTAGTAGTGATTGCAAAGACTGCAGACATAATGCCGCCGATAACAGCGTTAGGTGGCTGAGCACCACCAACAGGCATGTTGCCGATGGTCATAAGCTGATAAGTACCACCAACAATGAGACCAGTCTGAACGTCACCAAGAATCAAACCAACCAAAAAACCAGTTACGATTGGCTGGTAAAGAGACTCGAGGAAACTAAACTGATCGATGCCAGCGATAAACGCAACGATGAAAATTAATAACACCTGAATAGGGCTAACATCCATCTTAACTCCTCCTTTCAAACACACCATAACTACCGATGACGATGATCGGCAGACTATCCGAATATCTTTGCCAACCTGCTAGAAACGTTGCACCATTGCAACTTTTTGTAATCTCTACCAGGACGTTGCGCGCAAAACTTACTCGAATAGCTTTGAGATATCCTCGACCGGGGTCGTAGGAACACGCCTAATCTCTAGAGTCACCCCCAATTCCTGAAGCTCACGAAAGGCAGCGACGTCCTTATCGTCTACCGCCACACTTGTGGCGACCTGTCGCTTTCCCTCAGCCATGTGCATATTGCCGATGTTCACTTTTTTGATTGGAACACCGCCCTTAACCAGAGTGAGGACATCCTCTGGATTCTCGGCAACTAAGAAAATGTGCTGGCTTGCTGAAGCCTTGTGGATAACATCGATAGTTTTCTGGAGCGTAAAGTACCTGGTTGCAACACCGTTTGGTGCAGCCATATCCATGAGGCCCTGACGCATCTTATTGCCTGCGACCTCGTCATTAGCAACAAGGATGAGATTTGTTCCAAGGGTACCGTTCCACTGAGTAGCAACCTGACCATGAATCAAACGATTATCGATTCGAGCAAGCTTGATATCTGGTTCTCCCATAACAAGTTCTCCTCTCTTTGCGCGCACACTTGTGCGTGCTATCTGCGATTTTCATCGCACTACTCGCAACTTGCGCTGCGTGTTTTACTGCAAATTTATTTATTGTTGGAAACGCTGATTAACGCCCAACGATCCAACGTGATGACCACATTTGGAGCAAACTCAACATCTACTGTTTCTTTTTTGACGTTTTTAACTACGCCATACATTCCGCTGTTAGTCTTAACTTTCTGACCTGCATGGAGATTCTTCAGAAACTCTGAAGTTGTTCCCGCCTTTTTAGAAGAGGCTCTCCAAATAAAGAAGGAATAAATAAGGCCCAAAATTACTAAGAACGCGAGAAGAACAATGGATGAAGCAAGAATGTTCTCTGCTAGATTTGCCATGTGCATCTCCTTAACTCAACAACAAAACGCTACTTAAATACCATCGTCTCCGAAGATGTCGTCTTCTGGCTCAACCTCAAGCTCAAGACGCTTATGGACAACTCCCTGGCTACCAGCCAAAACAGCAGTATCAACCAGCTCTTCAAGAGAGGTATCTGCCATGCGACTACCAAGTGTTTCAAGAAGCATAGGAAGGTTTGTACCAGTAACAACTTCTACGTTTGAATAA
>JABZHU010000125.1:0-3818 GCA_015258705.1 Atopobium sp.
GGTGATGTCAGTACCGATGTGAACCTTAATGTCAGCATCGGAGATTGCAAGAGCCTGTGCATCGGTGTTTACAGCAACGAACTCAACGCCACGGATGCCTTCTTCAATCATGCGGTTGACAGCGTTAGTTCCGCCGCCACCAACGCCAACAACCTTGATAACAGCAAGATAGTTGTTAAGGGTATCGGTGTCCTTAATCATGTCTTCCTCCTTGAGGCACGCTTGTGCCCGTTTGTCCCGGAGCGCGACTGCGCTTAGGCTACGTTTATGCGCTCGCAGAACCGCTGTATAAAACCCTAAACCTCAAGTTAAGGCTTACGCTTCATGCAAAGCGGGGTATATTTGCACAACTCACCCTTACAAGTCAAATAATATGTAGAAATTGTGAAGAAAGCTGGTAAACGGTAGGAAACTATTCCCTAACGGCGCATATAGTTTGCGCGTTTACCTACGAAACACCAGAGCCAGACTGAACGTTTCCGGTAGAAACTCGCCTATAGGTTGGGCTTGCAGGTGTTCTTACGTTCAAGTACGTAAGCTCTCCTGGGAACTGCTTAAGCATTGCCAGAATCACTTTTTCTTTGTCTGCAATCTGTGTTGGAGAGCCTAGGGCAACCTGCACACCATTGGTTAGGGTGACAGAGATTGCATCAACGCTACTAGCCGAGTAACTCACAATCTGTGACGTGAGCTCTGACGAGAACGTAGATTGATACTGCATAACCGCTTGAATTTCTGCGTCTGTTGCTGTGGTACCCGCTACAGGAGAAACCGTTGCAGGAACATCGGTAATCAGCAGCTCACCTTCTGAGGTTGCCTTCTCAAGCGCGACGGTAGCGGTAGTTTTTCCTTCTGGCACGTTAAGCTGATCTGCCTCAAGCCAGACGTTATTCTCGCCCAAATACCATGCAACAGGGCCAGAAGAAAGCGCCACTATGGCTGTGACCTTACGTTCTGTGATGGTGATGCGCAGCGTATTAGGGAACTGTCTCTCGTACGTTGCGGACGCCACCCAAGGATCTTTCTGGAGTTCTTCAGTGATAAGGGACTCGTCCATATTGAGCAGCGTTGTTCCCTCTTCTACTGCAATGAGCTTTTGGATTTGCTCGTTAGTAACGTGCTCCGTTGGCTCAACCTGAATGTTGGTAATAGCAAAGACTGAGGAAGAGCGTAGGACGAGAAAAGCGATGCCAGCAAGAATAGCCAGACTCATCAAAACAATGAGAACTGTTCTAACTGTCTTAAACGATACTTTTCTGCTGTGTTTAATACGCTCGGCACGAGCCTGAGCAGCAGTTTTTGTAGCGTTATTTGGCTTTTTGGCAGAAATCTTTTTAGCAGAAGGTTTGGCATCAGAAGCTGTAGCCTCAACCTTTAGCTTAGGCTTAAAGGCCTTACTCATAAAAGAAGGCTTAGTAGCCCCTGCCGTCTGAGCAGCACCAGACGATAAAGGTTCCCTTTTTGTGCCCTTACGGCGCGTTGTTTGCTTTGAAGTATCTTCTGCCATATCTTCCCTATGCCCCAAAACCCAGAAGTTTAACCTCTGGCTGAAGATCAATGTCAAACTTTTCTTGTACCGCATCGTGTGCTCTGCGCATAAGTGCAATGACATCTGAGGCGGTGGCGTTACCGATATTCACAATAAAGTTGGCATGAATATCAGAAATCTGTGCGCCGCCCTCAGTAACTCCCTTAAGACCACACTCTTCAATAAGTGCACCAGCAGACCTACTACCTGGATTCTTAAAAACAGAACCGCAGCAAAGCTGACCAGTTGGCTGAGTATTTCTTCTACGCTGCAAGAGTGTATCCATGCCAAGAGCAACTTTAGGACGATTAGATGCTGTCAGCGCAAACGTTGCCTCAAGAATGATCTCATCTGGTGCAAACGTAGTGTGGCGATAACCCCATTCAATCTCGGAGGCATCGTAGCGTACAAGACCCTTACCAGGCTTAAGTACCACGCAATCACGGACGGCTTTACCAATCCAATCATGCCTAGTACCTGCGTTCATCGAAAGAGCGCCGCCAATAGTTCCGGGGATACCAGCACACATCTCAAGGCCAGAAAGACCTGCTTTCATGGCCTCATTGCAAACGCGTGCCGTAAGCGCACCTGCACCTGCAGTAATGAGGTTATTCTCGCCAACTGAAATGGTAGAAAGCTCATCGTCGAGCACAATAACGCAGCCGTTGTAGCCCTTATCAGAGACAAGGATGTTTGAACCCTTGCCCAAAAGCACCCAATCAACTCGATTAGCTGCAAGCACCTCAAGCACACGCACCAGCGCTACGTGGCTGTGAACAGCAGCAAAGAGCGACGCCTTACCACCAATCCTAAAGGAAGTATGGTGGCTCAGTGGCTCATCTTGCTTGATTGTTGCATCAAGGGCCCCAGAAAGGCTTACATAGGCGTTAAACAGGCTCACGACAGAGGTCCTAGTGGTTCTGAAGACGCTCTTTGAGTGCGCGGATAAACATTGGTCCAATCTGAGTGACGTCACCTGCGCCCTGAGTAATCAGCAGATCTCCTGGCTTAACCGTATCAAGAAGATCTGCGATAAGATCACGACGAGAAGGAATATAACGCACGTCAGGAACAGTATGAGCAACCTCAACCCTTGAAGAGACGGTCTTGCCCGAGACACCTGGAATAGGCAGCTCACCTGCTGAGAAGACATCCATGACGCGCAAAACGTCAATACCATCAAATGCGTGAGCAAACGAATCTGCCAAGTCCTGTGTTCTGCTATAGCGGTGTGGCTGGAAGACAACAACAACGCGCTTGAAGCCAAGAGGAAGAGCTGCAGACATGGTTGCTGCAATCTCGGTTGGATGGTGGCCGTAATCGTCTACGACGGTAATACCGTTGATGTCGCCTACGTGTGTAAAGCGACGGCGTGCACCCTTGAACTGCGAAAGCGCTGCTGCAGCCTGGTCAAGGTCAAAGCCAAGAGCATCAGCAACGGCAATTGCAGCGGTTGCGTTAGCAACATTATGCTTACCAGGATTAGCTGGAAGTACCACAGAGATAGTCTGACCAGAAGGAGTCTTAATGGTAAGAGGATTCTCAATACCAGCTTTTCTTTCCTCCTGTGTGCAAACAAAATCGCAGCTTGGGTCAAAGCCGTAGGTGACTACGTGCCTACCAGTTGACTGAGCAAGCTCAACGTAATGAGGGTTATCGCCGTTGATAACAACAGTTTCTTCCTTATCAAGCAGGCTCATAAACTCACAGAAGGTCTTCTCGATATTCTCGAGAGAACCGTAGTGATCAAGGTGGTCTGCCTCAATATTGGTGACTACCACCACGTTAGGGTTAAGGAACATAAACGAACCATCAGACTCATCTGCCTCGCAGACAAAATACTGGCCGTTTCCGTTTTTGCCGTTGGTGTCGTAGCCCTCAACAACACCGCCAATCAAAAATGAAGGATCGGCGCCCAGCTTATCCAGCATGGTAGCAACCATGGAAGACGTGGTGGTCTTGCCGTGAGTGCCCGCAACAGCAATGGTCTTGCGGCCGCGCGACAAATACGAGAGCATCTTAGCGCGAGGCCAAATAGGAATGGAAAGTTCGCGTGCGCGAATGACCTCTGGATTTGTCTCTGGGATTGCGGTGGAGGTAACAATGACATCAGGCATCACAGCGTCAATAGTGGCTGCGGTGTGGCCGATGCTTACCTGAATACCTGCATCTTCAAGCTCTCTAACATAATGCGAGCTCTTTAGATCGGAGCCGGTAACGGTGCAGCCGCGCTCGTGCAGAACAAGCGCAATTCCGCTCATGCCTGCGCCACCAATTCCAATAAAATGTG
>JABZHU010000126.1:0-3797 GCA_015258705.1 Atopobium sp.
ATCTCCTACATTGGGCAAATTGCAATGGTTAGCAATCTTGCAAAAGAAACTCAACATTTAACAGAGTACACAACTAGGTATCCGTCTTTAACTCCACCAGCTGACATTTCATCGTCGATTGCTAATACGCAGCAACTAATACCGCTTTTGAACGCTATTATGGCTTTTGCTGGTATCGTTTTTATTGTTTCGATTTTGTGCTATCTATTCTGTGGCATTCTAAAGGCTTCAAAAGAAGATTAACTTGCTCGAAATCGCAAGACGTGAAAATGCTTAACGTGCAAAGTGCATACACCAATTCGCCGCACGAGGTTTGCACCAGTTTTACACTTTTTGGAATATTTTTGGAATATTTTTGGAATTTTCCAAAGAAAAATAGCCGCACAAGGCGGCTATTAATAGTTGATGGTGCCAGCAACCAGGATCGAACTGATGACCCCCGCTTTACGAGAGCGGTGCTCTACCAACTGAGCTATGCTGGCGTGCAAAAGCGCGCTAACAACTATACGGGGAAGCCCTGTATTATTCAAGCAGAAATACTAAAGAAGCCCGAGAACACCACGAACAAGGCGCTCAAGATCATTTGCATACTTCTCAGATGCCTCTTGAACGCTCTTATGCGTAGTTCCGTGAGCTCCAGCTGGGTTTGCTGCAAGCGTCAGAGCCAACACATTCATTTCAAGAGCGCGAGCCATAATAACCTCAAGAGCTGTGGAAACGCCAACGTATGAGACGCCAAAGCTGCGAAGCATAGCAACCTCTGCAGGAGTCTCAAAGTTTGGTCCCAAAAGACCAGCAAAAACACCCTCATTGAGCTCAATTTTAAGGTCATCCGCTACGCCACGTGCAAGCGTTCTTAGATAAGGCGAGAAGGCATCATTCATATCTACAAATGGGGTCTCGACATCGCGAAGGCCTGCCCACTCTGCAAGCGGATTGGTTCCCGTGAGGTTAATCTGATCAGTAATAACGCCAAGACCAGTCTTTGCGTTTCCAGAAACAGCACCTGTTGCACCTGCAAAAATAATATCTTTGCAGCCCAGGTGATGAGCATGTTGAACAAGAGAGGTTACCTCAGCTGCAGAATAACCCTGATAGAGGTGCACACGACCAGGATAAACAACTACAGGCACGCCGTCGATAGTACCAATAGTTGCCTCAAAGCTGTGACCAGCCATAGGAGAAGCGTCAACAGGGAAACCTGGAATGTCACGATAATCAATACGACGGACTGGCTTTACCAAATCAGCAAGATGACCAAGTCCGGTTCCCAAAATAAGAGCAACAGGATGCTCAACAGATGGGCTTACATTCTCAATGGTTTTCTCGGTAACCACGCAAATCCCCTCCTCTAAGAGGTGACGAGTTAATGTTCCCTCGCCAGAAACAAGCTTTCCTGAGTACGTACCATCATAAATCTCATGCACGCCACAAGACGGGCTTTTTGCCTTCAAAACGGCGAGCGTTATGTCAGAAGACGTAACAGCACTAAGAGCAATCTTAGATCCTCGTTCAAAATCATCTGTTACATCTGAGCCATCTTTAAGCCAAACGCGTCCTTCTCGCTGTTCCGCGGGTGGACGAGGCACAGGGAGACCTGAGGAAGTCTCGGGGCAGATCTTTGTAACGTTTACTTTTTGAGCCAATCTTTGTACTGCAGAAACAGGCTTGGCCCCTCCGTCATATCTGACGGGGAGGCCAAGTAAACAAGCGCTAATAGCAACTTTCATTGCTTTTCAAATCCTAGAGAGCAAGAGAGTAAACAGCAATAGATGCCTTACCAAGAATCTCGTTGATCTTCTGTGACCACTCCTGAGAAGCCTTGCTTGCAACAGCAGAGTACTTGCTCATTGCAACCTGATAAGCGGTCTGAGCAGCTGCATAAGAAGCGGAATCGTTGGAGATTGAGTAAGCAGAGAGCTGCTTGTAGTAATCGCCATCCTGGGAAGCCCAAGTGTTGTTCTTAGCGTCCCACTCATCACCAGCAAGACCAATGATGTACTGAGCGTACTCCTGGCTTGTAGTCTCGGAGTTGCCGTCCTCAGGTGCAGTTGGTGCCTGTGGAGCATCTGGAAGGGTTGTAGTCAGAACGCTATCACGATACTTCTTCATGATGACAGCATCATGAATGAGCTTCTTTGCAACGTCTTCAGAGAGCTTGTATGCAGAAGCAACCTGGCTAACATCAGTAGTCTTGAAGTTGGTCTGCATGTAATTGTTGACTTCGTCATCGGTGACGGTAATACCCTTGCTCTGAGCCTCAGCAACAACAAGAGCATTGCGAACATAGCCAATAATCTTATCGGCTGCTGGGACAGCATAGGTGCCGTCAGACTGCTTTGCTGCGTCAAGACCGGAAGTGTTCTCAATAACCTCACGAGCAGTTACTTCTTTGGTCTGACCGTTATAGGTATAAGAAGCAATAGGAGTGTTGAGCTCACCCTCAGAAAGTGTGGTGCGACCGTTCAAAGAACCAGTAGCTCCGCCGCCGCCCAGAAGGAAGCGACCGATGACAATACCAAGAGCAAACAGTACAACTGCGCCTACTCCGATAAAAATCTTTGAGTTCTTTTTTACATCAATAGATGGCATATCCTTGCCTTTCATCGCTTAATGCAACTATGCGTACATAATACAAACCTGTAGTTTACTCTTATTAGCATGCATAAAACATACAACCAGTAAACTCCCCCGTTTGTACACAGTCGTTTACAAGCAAATCACATTACTTGGTAGCTGCAACAATCTCTTCCGAATACTGCTTAATGTATCCCGTGGCATTTTCCGCATCAAACTTCATACGCTGCGACAATGCCTTCTTCACGTCCTTAGAAATAGTTCCATGTGCTAAGGCGAGAAGACCCTGGAGCATGTCATGGTACTCAGCATCTCCGTGATAGCACTGAACCGCCTCATCCAGAAGTGGCCATGCCTCATCAGAATGCTTTGCAGAAGTTGCGCCGTACTGGCAGAGGAACAAAAATGCTGCTAGACGCACCGTTGCCGAGTCGTCATCAAACAAAGAAGCCTCAGCAGCATCAAATGCTTTGAAGACCTGGTCACCAAAATGCTCGCTCAGATTGGCAAGCGCATCAAGCACTTCCCAACGAGTCTGTGCTTCTGGCCTATACAGTGCATCAATAAGAGAATCAATGTGCTCTTCAAAGGCAAGAGGAGCAATATGGGCCAGCTCCGCAAGCTCATGAGATGCGTCTTGACGAGCGCGCCTACTAGCATCAGACAAAGCGATGACCAGTGCATTCACTTTTTTCATCTGTGCCATAGTTGGCTTTTTAGTAGCCTTCTTAGCAGGTTGCTTTTCTTCTTTTGGCGCCTTTGTAGAGCCCGCTTTTGCGGTTGCCTTAGTTGAAGCCTTTTTTGGCTTCTGAGCAGTCTCTTTCTTTTCTGCCATGAAACCTAAATCCTCTCTAAAACACCCTTTATTCTCTAAATCCGTCTACGACAACGGTGCCGCTTTTTTGATCCTCATGAATTTTAATAAATCCAAGGCTTGATGCTTCACGTAAAAGAGAAGTAAACGAACGATATCCATAAGTTGCCTCAGCAAACTGTGGACGCTTCCTTCGCATGGTCTCCTTTAAGCGAGACGCATAAATAAACGTTTCGCTTTCGCGTTCCAAAGACTCAATGGTCTCAAATAAGAGCTGATAGCAGTCGTGTTTCTCGACAGGTACCTTCTCTTTAAAGTCTGGAATTCTGCCAGAACTCAAAATATCCTCGTAGAAGATAAACTCGTCACAAACCTCAGCAAGAAGCGAGCTGGTAGATTCCTTCAT
>JABZHU010000127.1:0-3783 GCA_015258705.1 Atopobium sp.
CACTACGTACAATGACAGAAATATCATTGTTGAGTTCACACTAAGCGTGGCTCGTGCGGATCAGTTTAGATACAAAATTGTACATACACGCAGTTAAATAGCTGTGAGAAGGGATATCAATGTTTAAGAAGAGCCAAGAAGAGCTAAAGGCACTAGGCGCTCATATTACAACTGCCGAGATTAAGCAGCAGCCTGAGCTTTGGGAATCTACCTTTGGCATTTATCAGGAGAACCTTTCTGCAATTAAAGAGTTTGTCGAGCGTGCTCGCAATCTTGGCGAGGGTCGTCGTACCCGTGTGGTCTTTACGGGTGCAGGTACCTCGGCATATGTAGGCGATACCATTACTCCGTATCTTCGTTCTCATGGCGAGAAGAGCTCTTTTGAGTTTGCATCTGTTGCAACTACTGATATTGTTTCTGATCCTTATGGCAGCCTTGATCCAGATGATCCAACGGTCTTGGTTTCTTTTGCGCGCTCTGGTAATAGTCCGGAGAGTCTTGCTGCAGTAAATATTGCTCGCAAGATTGTTAAAAATCTTTTGCTCATCAATATTACCTGCGCTCCTGAAGGAAAACTTGCCGTTGAATCCGCAGGTAAAGACGATACATTGCTGCTTCTTATTCCTGGTGCAAATGACCAGGGCTTTGCTATGACCGGCTCTTATAGCTGTATGACACTTCTTGCAACGCTGGTATTTGATAGTGCTGATGACTCACAGAAGAAGGCTTGGATTTCTGATGCTGCTGAGCTGGGTAGGCAGGTAATTGAGCGCGAGGAAGAGATTGCTGAGTGGCTCAAGAGCGATTTCAACCGCATTACCTATTTGGGTTCTGGTCCTTTTGTGGGTCTTGCTCATGAGGCTCAGCTTAAGATTTTGGAGCTTGCAGCTGGTATTAATGCAACGTCGTGGGATTCCTCGATGGGATATCGTCACGGACCAAAGTCGTTTGTCGACGAGCATACCCTGGTGTTTGATTTTGTTTCCAATAACCCTTATACGCGTCAATATGATCTGGATATTCTTGACGAGATTAAGGGAGACCAGATTGCTGCTCTGACCATTGGTATTGAGCAAGAGGGGGCAACAAACTTTACGGGAAGAACGTTTAGTCTTCCAGTATTTACAGAGCCTCTACCGGCGCCTTATTTGGCTCTGCCTTTTGTAATGGTCGCTCAAGTGGTGGCACTCTTGAACTCAGTTCGTGTCAATAACAAACCAGACACACCTTCTCCAACTGGTCAGGTTAATCGAGTGGTTAAGGGTGTTACAATTCACTCACTATAGGAATTACTAAGAAGGACGTGCCTATGGCGCGTCCTTTTGAGAATGATTGAGGTACGTATGAGTACATTTGCAGTTAAAGCAGATAAGTTTTTTTTGCCAGGAGCAACTTCTGGTCCAGGATATTTGCTCGTAGAAGACGGTGTATTTGGTCATTTCACTAAAGAGAAGCCAGACTGCGAGATTATTGACCGCACTGGTTCTTGGGTGGCACCTGGCCTTGTTGACACACATATCCATGGCTTCCTGGACCACGATATTATGGACTGCGATCCTGATGGCGTTATTGAGATTGCTCAGGGTTTGCTCTCTAACGGCGTAACTTCTTGGCTTCCAACAACACTAACCGCAAGCGTTCAGCAGACCGGTGATGCTTGTGAGTCCGTTGCTGATGCAGCAGAGGGAATTGCGGCAAACGGTATTGATGCTGCTCGCATCCAGGGCATCTTCCTGGAGGGACCATTCTTTACCGAGAAACACAAGGGTGCCCAGAATCCTGCGTACTTCCTTGATCCGGATGTAGAGGTCTTTGATGAGTGGCAGGAGCGCGCTGACGGCTGGATTGCCAAGATTGCTATTGCTCCAGAGCGTGATGGCGCACCAGAGTTCTGTGCAGAGATGGCAGACCGCGGTGTTCATGTTGCACTTGGTCACTCCGATGCAACGTATGAGGAAGCTCTTGCCTGCGTAAACGCTGGTGCAGACATCTTTGTTCATACCTATAATGGCATGAGCGGTCTTCACCACCGTGAGCCAGGTATGGTTGGTGCTGCAATGACCACCCACGGTACCTATGCAGAGGCTATTTGCGACGGCCATCACCTTAATCCTATTGCTGTTCGCGCTCTGGTAAATGCAAAGGGATATGACCATACCGTTCTTATTACAGACTGCATGCGTGCAGGTGGTATGCCTAATGGACAGTACAAACTTGGCGATTTCCCTGTTGTTGTTGAAGGCGGAACTGCTCGTCTGATGGATGAGTCTCATAGCCTTGCTGGTTCAATCCTTCGTCTGTTTGAAGGCGTGAAGAACGTCTTTGACTGGGGTATTGTTTCTGCTGAAGAAGCGGTTCGTATGGCTTCAGAAAACCCAGCTCGCTCTTGTGGAATTGATGATGTTTGTGGCTTCATCCGTCCTGGATATGATGCTGACTTTATTGTTGTTACAAAAGATCTTCAGCTTGAAGAGACGTTCCTTGGAGGAAAGAGCGTTTACAAGGCTTAAGCAGCAAATCTTGAGTAATGCAAACTAAAGGAAGCCTATGGAGTTCTATTCCCATAACTATTTAATTCACCATGCAACAGTATTTGACTGGACTCAGCTTGTTCTATTTGGCCTTGTTGCACTTCTAATGATCTTCTCGCTTGTGCATTACATGCGTGATAGAAAGAATTCTAAGTATCGTGAGCTGGCGCTTATTGCGCTGTTCTCATTAATCTTTCTTGGACTTCTACAGCTTGATCGTGTGCTAGAGGTCAATCAGACAAGTAAGCACTATGAGTCAATTGTTTCCTCACAAGAAAGCTTCGCTCGACGTCTTGAGGTTGATTTTGACCACGTGTACGTTGCCTTTGATAGCCAGGGAAATCCCTCGTATCTTGAGGTTGACGGTAAGTATTATCACGTTTTGAAAAATACCGAGAATGACTATGTCATTGAACAGATCAATCTCATTGGTAATGACATTAAGCATGTAGAGGAGTAGATCGATGAACTTTTATTTAGAAGTTGCCATTAAATTGTGCATCGGTCTTTTCTCGCTTGTTCTGGCAATTAACGTCAGCGGAAAAGGAAACCTAGCACCAACTGCAGCAATTGACCAGGTTCAAAACTTTGTACTTGGCGGCATTGTTGGCGGCATGATCTACAACAGTTCAATTACCATTTTGCAGTTCACCCTTGTCCTGCTTATTTGGCTCATTATTGTCATGGTTCTCAAATGGTTGAGAACAAACAATATGCTGGTCAAGCAGTTGATTGATGGACGTCCTGTTATTGTTATTGATAAGGGCAAGCTGCTTGTAGACAACTGTAGGTCTATGGGTCTCACTGCCTACGATGTGTCGCTGAAGCTTCGCCAGGCAGGAGTGAATTATATCTCAGACGTTAAGCGTGCCATTCTTGAGCAAAATGGACAGTTGATTATTGTTAAAAAAGGAGAAGAGAACGTTAGATTCCCGCTTATTACTGACGGACAAGTTCAGACGAACATTCTTGAGACGCTGGACCTGGAAGAGAATTGGCTTGAAAGAGAACTTGAGCATCAAGGTTATAAGTCTGCTTCAGAGGTTTATTTGGGTGAGTATAATAGTGGAGCTCTGATTATTACTCCGTATGCGGAGAAAGATCAGTAGCTTAGCAAGAGATAAAACAGTTAACCTGTTTATTCCAATTCCGTTTGCGGAAAAGATAAGAAATTTATCGTTGACTTGAATTGGAATATGTATACTAAGGCTAACTTTTAGAAAGCGGACTGTCGGAAGACAGCCCGCTTTCG
>JABZHU010000013.1:0-16001 GCA_015258705.1 Atopobium sp.
TACACCAAAGATTGTTTCAAGCAGCTCTGTTCTACCAGCGCCGACAAGACCATACAGACCAAAGATCTCACCCTTCTTTACATCAAAGGTGACGTCCTGAAGGTATGGTTCATATTTAGTTGAAAGGTGCTGAATAGAAAGATACGTCTTACCAGGTGTGTTAGTAACATCTGGGAAGCGATTTTCAAGTGAGCGGCCAACCATTGCAGAGATAAGTTCATTCATGTTGGTCTCATCAGAGCGCTTGGTCATAACAAGCTTGCCGTCACGAAGAACTGAAATGTCGTCGCAAATCTCAAAGATCTCATCCATCTTGTGAGAGATGTAGACCAGTGAAATTCCCTGCTCTTTGAGCATACGAATCATCTCAAAGAGTTTCTCGACCTCTTGAGTCATAAGCGAAGAAGTAGGCTCATCAAGAACAATAATCTTAGCGTTGTAAGAAATTGCCTTTGCAATCTCGCACATCTGACGCTGAGATACTGACATGTTCTTCATAGGCTGTGTCAGGTCTACAGTCATACCAAGACGCCTGAAGAGCTCATTAGCTTCTTTTTTCATGCGTCCCTCGTCGACAACACCCATTGCATTAACGGGATAGCGACCAAGGAACAAGTTATCTACAACATTTCTATCAAGGCACTGGTTAAGCTCCTGGTGAACCATTGCGACGCCATTCTCAAGTGCGTCTTTTGGTCCAGAGAAACTAACCTCTTTGCCGTCAAGAAATATCTTGCCTTCATCTTTTTGATACGTACCAAACAGGCACTTCATCATGGTAGATTTGCCTGCGCCGTTCTCTCCCATAAGACCCATAACGGTTCCACGGCGTACGTTCATTGAAATGTGATCCAGAACGCGGTTACGTCCAAAGGACTTGCTCATTCCATCAATTGTTAGAACGATATCGTTTTCTGTATCTGCCATGTAATCACCCCTTATCTCGCTAAGTTATTGCGCTTATTCGCGAGAACACCGGAGGAGAGCAGGTGTCTCCCCTCCGGTATTGTTTCGTGCTATCGACTACTTAATTACTTAAGCAGCTGGGTATAGGAAGAACCGTTGTCGGTCTTAACCATGTTGAATGCAAATGCATCGTACTCGTCAGGGTTGCCAAGACGGTTGGTAATGTTGGACTCAGTCTGGCCATCGCCTGCGATGTACTCAACGTTGAGGTTGAGCAGTGGAGCATACTTCTTGAGCAGTGGAACATAGGTTGAACCAAGGAAGTTGTCGCCAGAGTTGTAGGTGTTGAGCCAAACCTTCTTCTCTGGGTGCTTGTCTGCGCTCAGCTGAGCAGAAGCATCCTTGTAAGGAGTGGTTGCGTCAAGGTTGTCCTTGTAGTTCTCAGCGGTAACTGCAAGGTTGAGAGCGTAGTAAGAACGCTGATCTGCAACATACTTGTAGTCCTTGGAGTCAATCTTGTCGCCAGCTTCGTCTGCAGTCTCAATGCCGGTGTTGATGTCAACACCGTCAAGAGCGTTGCGGAGCAGACGGAGTGTCAGGTAAGCCTGGACATCTGGGTGCTGGGAAATGGTGCCTGCATAGCCGTCAGCAATAGCTGCAACTGCGTCAGAGTTAGCGTCGTAACCAAAGGTTGGGACCTTCTGAGCCTTTGACCATGCGTTGAAGATGGACATACCCATACCGTCGTTGTTGGAAACAACAACATCAATCTGATCGCCGAAGGAAGAAGACCAAGCAGCAATTGCGTTACCAGCGGTTGCAGCATCCCATGTTGCACCAGCGGTGTTCTTCATCTCCTGAGAAGCAAGCTCACGGATGGTGTAGGACTTGCCGCCAACCTCAAGCTTACCGTCCTGAACAACAGATGCGGAGCCGTCAGTGTTGGTGCCTACTGGATCAGAAATAATCTTGCCGTCCTTCTCAACACCAGTACCAAGTGCCTTACGGACACCACGAGTACGAGCGATAGAGTCGTTGTGACCGATGTCACCAATTGCAAGAACGTAACCAATGATGCCATCCTTGTTACGATCAAGCTCAGCTGCGTGAGCCTTGATGTAATCAAGAACCATCTGGCCCTGGAGCTCTGCGCCCTGAACTGCATCAAAGCCAACGTAATAGGTGTCCTTGTTGAAGTTAAGGGTGTTGGTATCAAGCTCACCGGTTGAGCTGTTAGAAGGCTGACGGTTGAAGAAGACAACAGGCTTATCCTTGTTCTCTACCTTTGCACCTTTAGCGCCTTCCTCTTTTTTCTCGCTAGGTGCGCAAGCTGCAAGAACGCTAGATCCACCAACGCTAAGAACGCCTAGACCACAGAACTTTAGAAAACTGCGACGAGACACATCCATAGTAGTGACCTTTCTCATTTGTTATGCCTTTTGCATAACACTGACCTTAATGAGTACGTTAACAAATCTCATCACAGCTCTTTGTGAGATGTCGCTCAACGGTTGTAGAAATACCGTAAGCGTTATGTTTTGTACCTTTTACGGTATCAATTTTGAAGTTTTTGAGGATAAATAAAGAAAAAGCGGTCAAATGGCCAAGTTATCGAGAAAATCGTCCGCTTCAAATCTGTGAATAAAAATCTGCTGGCAATGCGAGAAAAGCAGGACAGCTTTTCTTACAAAAAAAGACCAGGCATTGCCTGGTCTTGAAAATTCTGGCTCCCCGAGCAGGATTTGAACCTGCGACACGCTGATTAACAGTCAGCTGCGCTACCGCTGCGCCATCGGGGAATATGTGTGCTTCTCAGCGGTGTTTAAGTATAGAGAGACATTCCAAACCATGCAAGCATTATTTAGAAAAAATTTAGTCAAATTCTTCTTGCACAATCTCTTGCATACCTAAACCAAGAAGCTACTCCTCCATATAGTCCTTAAGACGGCCGGACCTAGAAGGATGACGAAGCTTTGCCAAGGTCTTGGACTCAATCTGGCGAATACGCTCGCGCGTAACTCCAAACTCCTTGCCTACCTCTTCAAGGGTGCGAGGGTGGCCATCCTCAAGACCAAAGCGGAACTTAATAACCTTACGCTCACGATCAGCAAGGCCGTCAAGAACCTGCTCAAGCTGCTCACGAAGCATTGAATCAGAAGCTGCATCTGGTGGAGCAACAGCTGAAGAATCCTCAATAAAGTCTCCAAGCTGCGAATCTTCTTCTTCACCAATAGGCGTCTCAAGAGAGACAGGCTCCTGGCTAATCTTCTGGATTTCGCGAACGCGATCAGGAGACATACCCATTTCTGCGCCAATCTCTTCTGGGGTAGGATCTCTACCAAGATCTTGCAGAAGCTGACGCTGAACACGGATGAGCTTGTTGATTGTCTCTACCATGTGGACAGGAATACGAATGGTACGTGCCTGGTCTGCAATAGCACGGGTAATTGCCTGACGAATCCACCAGGTAGCATATGTTGAGAACTTAAAGCCCTTGGTGTAGTCGAATTTCTCGACAGCACGAATAAGGCCCAGGTTACCTTCCTGGATAAGATCGAGGAACAGCATACCGCGGCCAACATAGCGCTTTGCAATCGAGACGACAAGACGAAGGTTTGCAGAGATAAGCTGCTGCTTAGCGTCAAGTCCTACGGACTCAATACGCATAAGGCGGCGCTGCTCTGCACGGTTGAGCTCGATGAGGCCATCCTCAAAATCCTCCAGCTTCTGAGAAGCTGCCGTACCTGCCTCAATCTTCATAGCAAGATGAACCTCTTCTGATGCAGTAAGCAGGTCAACCTTACCAATCTCTTTAAGATACATGCGGACAGGATCGCCGGTAAGCATAACCGTAGTGGTGTCTGAACGGCGAGCACGAGCGCGAGAAGAACGTTTTGGCTTGGAGACTTTTGCCTTAGAAACAGAGCGGAGAGCCTCTTTAACCTCGCGCGCCTCATTTACAGCATCAAAATCTTCATCATCTTCATCTTCAAAATCAGAAGAGTCATCCAAGTCATCATCGGATGAAAAATCGTCTTCTACGGCGTCATCTTCAATGGCGAAAGAAACGGTTGCTTCAGATGCGGTAGTAATCTCAACACCTTTAACGCGCAGCGAATCATACAGGTCAGAAAGCTCATCATCGTTAACGTCAACGTCACGAATGGCAACCTGAATATCGTCTTCGCTGATACTACCGTTAGACTTTGAAGAACTTACCAGATCATCAACAATTTTAGTAAGCTCATCTGAGAGTTTGACCTCTTCATTTGCCTTTTTTGCAGCCACAAATATCCTTTCGATAGATTAGCGCAAATCTTTATACCCAAAAGTTTCTCTACCTAATCAAACTACTCATTTTAATTTATAAAAAATTGGATAAGTAGCATCCTCATAAAATGAGTATTTTTATTGCCCTGAAGTAAGCCTCTTACCTAACTCCAGCGCTCGTGTCTGAAGTGCTTGTGCGGCGGCAAGCTGCTCTTCTGCCAGAGTTCCGTCAGAAGACTCCCCTGCATAAGAACTGGAACGCAAATTAGAACGAATTTCTCGCAATTTGCGCTGCACCGAGTAGTAGTCAACAGTGTCAACAATAAACTCAAGTGAGCGGCGTGTATCGGAGTTGCCCTCAGATATCACGCGACCAGACGAAAGAATAGCTGCCGCATTTGGCTCAACAGCTGCAGCTGCAGCAACTACCTGCGCTGGTGTAGCTCCCTCTGGAGTAGCAAGCATTGCCCATGCCATGGTTTGATGGCGAGCATCGGCCCACACAAAGTCTGCAATGCGGTCTTGATACTCTCGCACTAAAGACAAGTTTGTAGCCATAGCACTTAAGAGCTCAAGCTCTGAGTTAACCTGCCTGCGGTCTTCTGCGGAAAGACCCTGTGAGCCTCGTGGCTCATACGTATCAGCAGAAACGCCATACGATGATGGATCGTCATATGGCGGAACCTCATCATATGGAGGGACATCATCGTATGAAGGACCGTCAACATACGTTGAAGTCTTGGAAGTTGAGTTGTACGAAGAGTTAGCCGCACTCTTCTGAGGCTGTTTGCGTGCTGCCTTTGAAGCACGAGAATCCAACGTATCGTCTTGAATAGGAGCAGCTTTAATTGCGCGCTTTGCTTCCTCAACATCAATATGAAGCAGGTCAGACACACGAAGTGCATACTCGCTCAGAAGTACCGATGTCTTGAGTGGAGCCAATAAGGATGCTAGAGCCTCAAGCGCCTTGACTCGACCACCAGGCACGGATAAGTCAAACTGCGCGGTTGTGGCATCAAAGACAAAGTCCATGAGTGGACGAGCGGAGTCTAAGATAGGACGCAGTTTTTCTGCACCAGATTCGGCGAGAAACTCCATGGGGTCCTGATTATTGGGCAAAACAACGCAAAGAAACGCAGCGGTTGTTTTATCGATAAATTTAATAGCACGTGCGGCAGCGTGTTGACCTGCGGCATCGCCATCAAACATGCAAATAATTTTGCGCGCACGCTGGCGATCAATGAGTTTGACGTGCTCAGACGTAAATGCGGTACCAAGAGCTGCCACAGTATTAGTAAAGCCAGCCTCGTGCATGGCAATAACATCTGTGTAGCCCTCACAAATTATGGCCTCAGACTGAGCTGCAATAGTCTCTTTTGCCACGTCATAGGCAAAGAGGTGCTTGCCTTTATTAAAGACGGAAGTGTCCCTGGTATTTAGATACTTGGGAGCATTTTCTACCTTTTTAGTAATTCGGCCACCAAAAGCAATGGTTCTTCCTTGTTCATCATGAATTGGGAACATCACGCGGTCATAGAACCAATCGCTAATTCGACCATTACGCTCAACGGCAAGGTTGGCAGCAATCATCTCTTGCGTGGTAAAGCCACATTTGCGCAAGTGCGCCACAAGTGCACCTCTACCAGGCGCATATCCCAGCTTCCAGCGCTTACAGACGGCTGCTCCAAATCCACGACCAGAGAGATAACTACGAGCTGCTTCAGGACCTTCTCCCCTTCCACGCATAAGCATGGAGTGGAAGTAATTCTCGGCTTCTGTAAGGCACTCAATCAAACGATTCTTGCGGGGGCCCTTAGAAACATGAGCCTCTTCAGAAAGCGTAATGCCTGCTTTATCAGCAAGATATCTAATGGCATCGGGAAAATCCAGATTTTCTCGCTTCATGACATAACTGAAGACGTCTCCACCTTCGGAGCAAGCGCCAAAGCAGTGCCAAAGACCCGTGGAGGGGTTTATCTTAAATGAGGGGCTTTTTTCTTGGTGGAAGGGGCAACACCCCCAATAGTCCTGACCTCGGGGTTTAAGCTCAACTGTCTCTGACACAAGCGTGACAAAGTCCGTTGCCTGTCGTACACGCTCTTTATCTTCATCAGTTATCATCTTCCACCTCCCCGCTTTCTAAGTTATATGAAGTCGTACCCAGATTCTGGGCTACCCAATCTATATTTCCACGAACGGCTTGCTTGAGGTCTTCCAGCGAATCAAATTTTTTGGATTCCCTCAGTCTCTTCACAAATACCGTCTGAACCTCTGAATCATATAAGTTACCGCTAAAACCTAGAAGATTAGCCTCAAGCAAAGGCCCTGTTTGAGACTCAAATGAAGGAGCTTTTCCTACATTAACCGCAGCAGGCCAAGCTGTTGCGCCGTGGACCACATAGCACGCATACACGCCGTCTTGAGGAATGCAATCATGCAGGTCAAGCGCGACGTTTGCCGTAGGAAAACCAAAGCCAGTGCCCTGACCACGACCATGCTTGACCACACCGCTTAAAAAGTGCCAGCGGCCGAGCAGGCTTGCTGCCTCCTCAACTTTGCCCTGCTCAAGCAAGCCCCTAATACGAGTGGCAGAGATTTTCTGTCCACCCGAACAAAAAAGCTCGTGAGCATGAACTTCAAAACCGTGTTTGTGTCCAAGCGAGGTGAGCAAGGCGCTTCCTTCAGCGCCTTGAGCTCCCAAACCAAAGTCAGAACCCACATGAACGGACACGGCCGAGACGCTTGGAAGCAACTGATCCTCAACGTATTGCGTGGCGCTCAATGCCGCAAACTCGCGGGTAAAGTGATGCACCAGAATGCCATCCACTCCCCATGCAGCAAGTGCGCGGAGCCTGTCTTCTCCCGAGAGCAAACGTCGAGGAGAGTCATCAAACAGCACTTCAACAGGATCGGGCAGAAATGTCACAGCAACAAGTGGCACATTGCGTGCTTCAGCGTCTTTCTTTGCGCTGGCGAGAAGCCCCTGGTGGCCCTCATGAAGACCGTCAAAGACACCAAGTACGCACACGCAAGGCTGCCTGTAGCAGTCAGAACGCAGTGTATAAAAGTCAGCGTCACCAAGCTCAAGCGGAGCCGGCAGATGACTTCCATACAAAACAGATTCTCTTATGCGCTCTACCTTGTTCACGTGAGTCCTTACTTACACAAAATACCTTGAGAGAAGTTGGTTTGGCAGACTAGACAGGAACCTTGCCTTGTCCAAATTCCCACAAGAGCATCATTCCACACAAGGCTGACCAGCGAGTTATGAGTAACCTCAGAAAGATCTTCTGGAATACCAAAACGCTTTCCAACCTCAACACACTTGTATTCTGCTGCAGTCAACCTGTGCACAGGGTATCCCAGAACCTCAGTTGGATTGAGGCGTTTAGTTTCAAGCACCTGAGCTGGGCTTTGTTCAAGCTCTTCTAATAAAGCGCAGCTACCGAGCGTGATTGGACCAGAAAACGTCCTTCTTAGGCCACTAATATGAGCCTCTGTGCCAAGAGATTGACCCAGGTCTCGAGCAATACTTCTGATATAGGTGCCTTTAGAAACATCAAAAGCAACCGTCCACACCAGTGAGTCATCCTCAACAGAAGGCGCATGTACCGCTAAAAGCGTAGCGTCGTAAATAGAGACTCTACGAGCCGCAAGCTCTGGCGTCTTACCTTCACGAACAAGCTGATAAGCGCGTTTGCCATCAACTGAGATTGCAGAAACTACAGGTGGAAGCTGGTCTACCGTACCCACCAGCTTTGCGCATGCAGCACGAGCAAACTCTTCATCGCACAGATTTTCTGGAACAGCAGCAGTGGCTACGACCTGACCGTCTGCATCATCGGTTGAGGTACGAGCACCAAACGAAATGTCGGCTACATACCCTTTTCGGTCAAGCGTCAGAAGGCCCAAAAGCTTTGTAGCAAGTCCAATGCCCACTACCAGCACGCCACTTGCATTAGGATCCAAAGTACCTGCGTGTCCCACGCGTTTCTCGCCAAAAGCACGACGAATACGAGAAACCACGTCATGGCTGGTCAGCCCAAGCGGTTTGTCAACAGCAATAAGTGCGTTAATTCCACTAGCTCCTCGCTTCACCTATGACTCCTTGTCAAGGGCGAGAAGATCGATGAGCAGAGGGACTATCTGGGTAAACACATCGTCAATGGTGCCTTCAGCGGTAAAGCCTGCGGCTGCAGTGTGTCCGCCGCCGCCCATTTGTCGAGCTACACCAGAAATATCAAGGTGAGACTTGGAACGCAGATTGCCGCGAACTTTTCCGCCGTCAACCTCTTTGAGGAAGAGGGCAATTTCAGTTCCCTCAACACAGCGCACAACATCTACCAGGCCATCCATCTCTGCCAGAGGAACACCTGATGCAGAAAGATCTGCGGTAGTAACGTAGCTGTAGGCAACGCGACCCTCACCAAAGGTGCGAATACGACCCATAACCTTTGCGGCAAGGTGAAGATAGGCTAAGCGATCACTCTGGTAGACATGGAGCGCAATCTGAGATGGAGAAGCACCTGCTTCCACCAGCAAACTTGCTACCTCAAAAGCCTCGCCGTCAGCGTTTTGGTACTGGAAACGACCAGTATCAGTTACCAGCGCACACATAAGGCATTGTGCCTCAGATGGAATAAGTTTTGCGCCTAAATGACAGGCAAACTCGGTGATAATGACGCCAGTTGCCGCTGCATCAGGACGCACGAGCCCTGCATTCCAATACACGTTGTTATAGGGGTGATGGTCAAGCACTGCTACCGTCTTGGAACGGTTCATCAGTGCTTCTGCATCAGCCAAACGACCTGCAGTAGATAGGTCTACGCAGATAAAAAGGTCTGGAGTACCCTCGTACTTATTTGCAGGCACAAAACTGTCAGTACCATCAAGAAACTTGTAAATACGTGGTACTTCCCCATCAGCATCTGCCAAAAGATTAGTGACAGTTTTGCTAGGCCATCTTCTCTGAATAATGGAAGAAAGTGCTAATCCAGAGCCAATCGCGTCTCCATCAGGAGAAGTATGTGCGCAAACGACGATTGACGAGGCCTGCTCAATCAGAGCTATAACCTCGTCAAACTCTGGACGACTGACTTTTGTATTCAGTGACGTCACTTACTTACGCCTCCTCGTCAGAATTCTCTTCATCAGAAGCTAGAGGGTATCCAAACTCGTCTTTCTCAACACCAAGCGTTGGTGGAACTACCTCAAGTGCCTGAGCAATGCGCTCAGCCTCATCAGTAGTGGTATCAATCTTGAAATCAAGCTCAGGGGTTACGCGCCAGTTCAACGCATGACCCAAAAGCGAGCGAATCCTACCCTTTGCACGCTTAAGAGCTGCAAGGACCTTTTCGTAGCGATCAGGCTCACAGCTTACATACGCGCGCATAAAGGACTTATCAACCGAGACCTCACAGCTTGTGACGGTCACAAGCTGGAGATCAGGGTCAGAAATCTCAAATAAAAGGATCCAGCTGAGCTTTTCTCGAGCAATCTCATTAGTACGACGAGAAAACTGATTCTGTTTCATGCTGTCCCTTCTTACTCGGTACGAGCCACCTGCTCAATGCGATAGCCCTCAAGCTGGTCGCCAGGCTTGATGTCCTGGAAGTTCTCAAGGCCAATACCGCATTCGTAGCCGGATTTAACGCTCTTAACGTCGTCTTTGAAGCGCCTGAGCGATGCAATCTTTCCATCGTAGACAACAAAGCCGTCACGGATGAGGCGGATGTTATCATCGCGGGAAATCTCACCCTCAGAAATCATGCAGCCGGCAGCAATACCAACCTTAGGTACCTTGAAGGTATCGCGAACTTCAGCAACACCGGTCTGGACTTCCTGCTCAGTTGGCTTAAGCATACCAATACGAGCTGCGTCAATCTCTTCGATTGCCTTGTAGATGACGCTATAGGTTCTAATCTCAACGCCTACGCGCTCTGCAGCAAGCTTAGCCTTTGCATCTGGACGGACGCCAAAGCCAATGATGATTGCGTTGGATGCATCAGCGAGAACAACGTCTGTCTCGGTAATGCCACCAACTGCAGAGTGGATGGTACTAATACGAACCTCGGACTGGTCCATCTTGTCCAGGGAATCCTGGAGAGCCTCGATGGAGCCCTGAACGTCAGCCTTGATGATGAGGTTGAGTTCCTTGACATCACGGTCAGCCATGGTGTCAAAGAGATTCTCAAGAGTAACGTGCTTAACACGGTTCTGCTCTTCAATACGAGCCTTAAGGGCGCGCTGATCAGCAAGCTCTCGAGCGTCGC
Organism: Atopobium sp.; assembly: GCA_015258705.1. GTDB lineage: Bacteria > Actinomycetota > Coriobacteriia > Coriobacteriales > Atopobiaceae > Lancefieldella. The sequence goes on from JABZHU010000013.1 coordinate 10,449, forward strand.
GCTCCTCCTGGAAGACACGGAACTCATCGCCTGCGCCAGGAACGGTCTGCAGACCAAGAATCTCAACTGCGTCAGAAGGGCCTGCGGTAGTAACTGCGTTACCCTTAGGATCAAGCATTGCACGGACGCGGCCAAAGGCCATACCAGCAACAAGAGCATCGCCGATGTGGAGCGTACCGCGTGTAACCAAAACAGTAGCAACAGAGCCGCGACCGCGGTCAAGCTTAGCCTCAAGAACGTTACCAGACGCAAAGGTGTCTGGGTTTGCCTTCAGCTCAAGGACATCTGCCTGCAAAAGAATGGTCTCGAGAAGATCGTCGATGCCCAAATTCTGCTTAGCGGAGATGTCAACAAACATGTTCTGTCCACCCCACTCCTCAGGAATAACACCATACTCGGTGAGCTCCTGACGAACGCGGGTAGGATCTGCGCCTGGCTTATCAATCTTGTTGACAGCAACAACAATTGGAACACCAGCAGCCTTTGCGTGGTTAATAGACTCAATGGTCTGAGGCATAACGCCGTCGTCTGCAGCAACAATCAGAATGACAATATCGGTAACCTTTGCACCACGAGCACGCATAGCGGTAAAGGTCTCATGACCTGGGGTATCGATGAAGGTAATCTCACGGCCGTTAATAGTGACCTGAGAAGCACCGATTGCCTGTGTAATGCCGCCGGCCTCGCCAGCTGCAACGCCGGTGTGACGAATTGCGTCCAGAAGTGATGTCTTACCGTGGTCAACGTGACCCATGACGGTAACTACTGGAGGACGTGGCTTCAAGTCCTTAGGATCATCGTAGAAGGTGAAGGAATTCTCCTCTTCCTTGGACATGATCTTAATCTGACGACCAAGGTCATCAGCAACAATCTCAATAAGCTCATCAGACATGGTCTCGGTGAGCGTCAGAGGGTTGCCAAGCAGGAACAGACGCTTAATGATGTCATTTGCAGGAACGCCAAGAAGCTCAGCAAGTTCAGAGACAGTAGAGCCCTGAGGAACCTTTACGGTATCAAGCTGGGAAATATCCTGGTCATTTGCAAGTGCTTCCTCAATACGCTGCTCCATAGCAGCCTCTGCAGCCTGCTTCTGACGACGCTCTTTACGCTTTTTACGGCGACCAGTGGACTCACGGCTTGCCTCTTCAATAGCAACGCGAGCCTCATCCAAAACGCGGCTTCTGTTGTAAGCCTCAGCCTCACGCGCCATACGGCTATAACGGTCTTCTCCGTCATCTCCACCACGACGGTTCTTCTTGCGCTTACCATTTGGACGCTCGTCAGACATGGAGGCGTCATCGCGCTCATTCTTGAAGTTATGACGAGAAGGAGCACCACTTGCCTCGCTTGCATTAGCGCGAGCGTGGTTTCTAGGTCCCTTCTCAGCCTTCTTCTGAGCAGCGGACTCCGCTGCCTGCTGCTTCAATACCTCTTCCTGCTGAGCAATCTGGTCAAGCAGGTTGTTGAAGGAAGGAGCAGCCTTAGGAGCGGTATCCTTTACGCGGTTACGCTCGGCCTCTTCGGCCTCAAGACGCTTCTTCTCTTCCTCAGCGCGGCGGCGCTCCTCTTCTTTCTTGCGAGCAGCCTCCTCTTTTGCGCGCTTCTTCTCTTCTTCAGCACGCTCAGCCTCACGCCTTGCCTCTGCAGCAAGGCGCTCAGCCTCTGCTGCCTCTGCAGCAGCCTTAGCCTCTTTGGCAGCAGCCTCTTCCTCGGCAGCCTTCTGAGCTGCGATTTCAGCGGCGCGAGCCTCCATAATAGGCTGGAGTTTCTTACGAACAATAGAGATATATGCATCTTCAAGCGTAGAAGAAGCAGACTTTGCAGGAATCTTCATGTCCGCAAGGTGCTCGAGCAATTCCTTGCTCTGCATACCATATTCTTTGGCAAGGTCATGTACACGCATTTTTGCCATATATGAAACCTTCCGGTTGACGGGATAGTTACAGGTAGTTGCCTAGATCAGTGAGTCTGGATCGGAAGAAATCTCTGCATTCTCCATGTCATCATGAATGCCGCAGAAATCAGAGCCAGGTCTTGCCATATTGCGGCAAGGAGTTCCGTTAGGGCTCACATACTTGCAACGATGAGCAATCTCTTCCTCGTCAACAGTCTCTTCAACAACCTCAGGAAGGTTGTTCAAAATGCTTGCCGCAAGGGACTCGTTCTTGATGTCAATGTGAAGACCAGTTAGGCGAGCAGCAAGACGAGCGTTCTGTCCCTCTTTACCAATAGCCAAAGACAGCTGATCATCAGGAACAATAACGGTTGCGTGTCCCGTAGCGCCATCAACAATAACGCGAGAAACGCGTGCAGGTGAAAGCGCAGACGCAACGCAACGAGCAGCATCGTCAAACCAAGGCACAACGTCAACGCGCTCTCCACGGAGCTCAGAAACTACGGTGCGAACACGGCTGCCCTTAGGACCAACGCAAGCACCAACTGGATCAAGGCGCTCGTCAACGGAAGAAACAGCAATCTTGGAACGGACGCCAGCCTCACGAGCAATAGAGCGGATGCTTACAACACCGTCATAAACCTCTGGAACCTCAAGCTCAAAGAGACGACGGATAAGATCTGGGTGGGTACGAGAAACAACAATTGGTGGACGCTGACGCTCACCACGAACTGCTGGCTGAGTTGCATTAGGATCGCGAACGTCTACGATAATTGCCTTAATGCGCTGGTTGTGAAGGTAACGCTCACCTGCTGGACGCTCATCGCGCTCATCAGGGAAACGACGCTGGTCAAAGTGTGGAAGCTCTGCCTCAACACCCTCACGAATCTTAATGATGGTGAAATCAGGAGTGGACTGAAGAACAGTACCTGTGATGATGTCACCAATGCGGCCACGGAACTCATCATAAATCTGAGCACGAGCGGCATTGCGCACAAGGGTCTTAATCTCTGCCTTAGCATGCTGTGCAGCAATACGGCTGGTATCTGGAGGAGTTACGTCTACCTCGTCAAACTCAGTGTACTCACCAGTCTCCTCATCTGGCTCACCCTTAGGGACAAGCTCGTAGACGTAGACACGGCCAGTAGCCCTATCAATGGTGACACGGGCGCCAAAATCAAGATGAAGGACGTCAGCATAGCTTTTTGCCAGAGACTGCTCCAAACGGTCCAGAAGATACAACTCATCGATGTGCTTCTCCTGGCAAAGCAACATCAAAGCTTCCATCATTTCAGATGCCATGAATAATCCTCTCTATCTACTTCTTGGCTGAGGCCGAGAAATCAAAAACTGGTTTAATAACGCACTTCTTTAACTCAGACAAATCAACAGTACAGACCTCGTCTTCAGTCTGGATTGAGATAGTTGTACCCTCAATGCCCAAGAGTTTGCCGGTAAATTTACGGCGTCCCTCTGTGTCGGTAGTCTGAAGCTGAATCTCTTCCCCTGCAAAACGCTCAAAGTCTTTTGCGCGGCGAAGTGGACGAGCCATTCCTGGAGAAGAAACCTCCAAGGTAAATGATGCTGGGAAAGGATCAAGCTCATCGATGGTATCTGAGATCCATGATGTTTCCTGAGCAACCTCATCAAGAGAAATGGTCTCTGCCTTCTCGTCATCATGGTCAATTCTTACTCTGACCACAGGATTCTTAGAAGAACCAACAATCTCAACATCAACAATATCAATGTGGTGATTGAGTGCAGCCTGCTCTAGTGCGGACAAGATTTTCTTTGTTGCACCTTCGTTTTGCATTTGACCTCCTCATCTACATACAGAAAGGAAGCGGGGTCAAAACTCAACCCCACTTCCAACTAATAACAACTACGTTTAGAGATATCTTACGAGATAAAGGGCTTCTCGTCAAGTGTTTTTGCTGTTAGGCAACGATATTCACAAGTCGACCTTTAACAACAATGACTTTTCTAATCTCTTTACCCTCAAGCTGATCGGCAATTGCCTCAGTTGCAGCTGCAGTGAGCTCTTCCTCAGAAGCATCGGCAGCAACCTCAATGCGAGCGCGGACCTTACCCTTAAGCTGAACAGCAATTTCAACGGTATTGCTCTTTGCCTGCTCTGGGTCAAACTCTGGCCAAGGCTGGTGATAGACAGGTGTGTCTTTACCCAGAGCGTCGTGGCTGAGCTCCTCAGCCCAGTGAGGAATGATTGGAGCCAGCATGGCAACAACATCATTTGCAACCTTGTAGCAAAGTGCAGCATCTCTAGACTCTGCAGGAACCTCGTTGATGTAGGCGCTTGCTGCATTAACCAGCTCCATGACTGCAGAAATAGCAGTGTTGAACTGGCCCTTGTCAAACTCAGTGGTGCAGCGGATTCCCATAGCATTGAGGACGCGATTAAGCTCAAGCGACTTTGCGTCCAAAGTGGTGTGGTCGAGTACGGCAGAAGCATCAGCGGTGCGAGAGAGTTCCCAAACCACACGCCACGCACGCTTGATAAAGCGGTTTGCACCTGCAACGACCTTCTCGTCCCAGTCAAAATCCTTCTCTGGTGGAGCAACAAAGAGAATGGCAAGGCGCATCGTATCTGCACCGTAAGGCTCAATGACAGAGCTTGGAGGTACAACGTTACCCTTTGACTTTGACATGGTGTCGCCGTGCTCATCCTTGACCATGCCCTGAGTCATCAGGTTCTTAAATGGCTCGTCAATAGCAATCATGCCCAGGTCACGAAGGACCTTAGTAAAGAAACGAGAATACAAAAGGTGCAGAATTGCGTGTTCAATGCCGCCAATGTAGTTATCTACCGGCATCCAGCGGTCCACTGACTCTTTAGAGAAAGGAAGCTCGGTGTTGTGTGGATCGCAGTAGCGCAGATAATACCAGCTAGAGCAAGTGAACGTGTCCATGGTATCAGTGATACGCTTGGCGGGCTTGCCGCACTTTGGACAGGTAGTCTCTACAAACTCCTTGCACTCAGCAAGAGTATCTCCTGCCGCCAAATCAAGATTATCTGGAAGCGTAACAGGGAGCTGGTCATAAGGAACAGGGACGTCACCACAGCAATCGCAATGAATCATAGGAATTGGATTGCCCCAATAACGCTGCCTTGAGATGAGCCAGTCACGAAGACGGAACTGGACAGTTCTACGACCAACGTTGTGCTCAGTCAGATAAGCAACAACAGCCTCTTCTGCCTCGGAATGTTTACCGCCACGAAGACCGGTAAAAGGACCAGACTGGACGAGAATACCCACGGTATCCATTGGTCCGTCCCAGTCAACAGAGGTTACCTTGTACTCGGAAACTCCCTTGAGCTCCTCATAGATATCAGTTCCCTCTTCACAAATGATAGGAACAATAGGCAGGTCGTACTTCTTAGCAAAGTCAAAGTCGCGTTTATCGCCTGATGGAACGCCCATAACAGCGCCAGTACCATAGTCGAGAAGGACGTAGTCAGCAACCCAAATTGGTACGGTCTGTCCGGTAACAGGGTTAATTGCGTAACGGCCAGTGAATACACCGTGTTTCTCGCGATCTGTGCCCTGGCGGTCAATAGAAGAAACCTTTACGGCCTCCTCGTGGAGGGCGTCAAAGGCGGCCTTGTACTCTGAATCCTCTACCAGCTCAGCAGCAAGCTT
>JABZHU010000128.1:0-3745 GCA_015258705.1 Atopobium sp.
ACTCTATGGTGTCTGGCCCTTCATTGGCAACAAACAGATTCTCAAATTTGTAAAACCACGCTTTAATTGGACGCACATAAAAGAGATCTTTGTAAACGGCTTTCCTATCTTTATGCAGAACATTTCAAGTAGGATTTATTCCCTGCTGATGAACGCTGCCCTGCTCTCCCTTGGAGGAGACATTGCCATTGCTTCTTACGGCGTGCTCCTCTATTCTGGCGGCCTTATCCAGCCGCTCATTTATGGACAAGCCGACGCCATGCAACCAGCTATTGGTTATAACTGGGGCGCAAAGAAAAAAGATCGAGTACTTGCTATCGAGAAGTACATCTTCTCCACAGGCATTATCATTGGCATCTTTGCCTTCTGCGTCTCGTTCTTCTTCTCGGAGTTCTTGGTCAAGCTGTACCTGCCAGAAGGAACACAAGAACTGCTTAACATGGCCATTCCAGCCATGCGTATCCATGCATTTATCTTCATTTTTAGCTGGATTACTATGTGCACCGAGAGTCTTGCCATCGCCCTGAAGCAAACAAAGATTTCCAACCTTCTGAGCGTCTTTATGGCACTCATCTTCCCCATCAGCTCGCTTATGGTGCTGAGGCCCTTTGGTCTGGATGCACTTTGGTACGTCTCAGTTGTATCCAACATTCTCTCGGCACTACTCTCCGTTGGCTGCCTCATCCACATCTATCGCAAGCACTTTAGGGGTGTAGGCGCTGATGACGCAGACGATGCACCTGATGACGCAGACGAAGCATCTGAGCTTCAGAGCGAGGATGTCCAGCTCACCGAAGCAGAGCTTGCAGAGGCAGAGCTCACAGCTTCCGAACTCTCTGGCCCAGAAGACCACCTGGACGGCGAGTCCATCTCCCGGGCTCAATAGCCCGCGCGCTCCCAGCTCCGTACAACAACGCACTCCTCACAAAAACATGGCGAGAAGATCTTCTGATTCCAAGATCTTCTCGCCATAAACATAAGCGGTTATAGAACGTCTACCTACAGCGCAGCAAGTGCCTGCTCGACGTCGTTGATAAGGTCTTCGGTGCCCTCAATACCGCAGCTCAGGCGTACGGTACCTGGGGTAATGCCTGCTGCTACAAGCTCCTCGTCAGTAAGCTGACGGTGTGTTGAAGAAGCTGGGTGCAAGCAGCAAGAACGAGCATCTGCAACGTGTGTAGCAATGGAGAAGACCTTGAGGTTGCCCAAGAACTTCTCGGCAGCCTCGCGACCACCTGCAACGTCAACAGTGATAACACCGCAGGAACCGTTTGGCAGGTACTTCTGAGCAAGCTCGTAGTACTTATCACCTGGAAGACCAGGGTAGCTTACGTGCGCAACCTTAGGATTGTTTGCAAGCGCCTCGGCAACTGCCTGGCCATTCTTACAATGCTGAGCCATACGAACGTGCAGGGACTCAAGGCCAAGGTTAAGATAGAAAGCGCTCTGTGGCGACTGGATAGAACCAAAGTCACGCATAAGCTGAACGGTTGCTTTAGTAATAAAAGCGCCGCCGTTACCAAAGGTATCTGCATACACAAGGTTGTGATAGGAAGGGTCAGGCTGTGTCAGGCCTGGGAACTTATCTGCGTGAGCAGCCCAGTCAAAGTTGCCACCGTCAACAATAGCGCCGCCAACAGCAGAGCCGTGACCATCCATATACTTAGTAGTGGAATGGGTCACAATATCTGCTCCCCACTCAAGAGGACGGCAGTTCACAGGCGTGGCAAACGTATTGTCAACAATCAGTGGCACGCCATGGTCATGAGCAGCCTTTGCCCAACGCTCAATATCAAGGACGACCAGCGCAGGGTTTGCAACAGTCTCACCAAAGACGCACTTTGTATTTGGTTTGAATGCTGCGTTAATCTCCTCATCAGTTGCATCTGGCGAGATAAACGTGCACTCCACGCCCATCTTCTTAAGGGTGATAGCAAACAGGTTAAAAGTGCCGCCATAAATGGTGGAAAGCGCAATAAAGTGATCTCCGGCCTCAGCAATGTTAAAAACGGCAAAGAAGTTTGCTGCCTGACCGGAAGACGTCAGCATTGCAGCGGTGCCACCCTCAAGAGCGCAAATCTTTGAAGCTACATTATCCAGCGTTGGATTCTGAACGCGAGAATAGAAATAGCCAGCAGCTTTGAGGTCGAACAACTCTCCAAGCTGCATCGACTCGTCATATTTGAACGTGGTTGATTGAATGATAGGCACTTGCCTAGGCTCACCGCAACCAGGCTGATAACCGCCCTGCACGCAGCGAGTCTCGATGCTCTCAGACATAGCATCCTCCCTCATAATCATCATCCACGCCGCGCAAACGTCAATGCGCTCCAAACGTGGACTATGTGATTATCTAAGGATACTAGTCTCTCTACCCTCAATAACCCGCTCAATCAAAACTTTTTCATGTTCTGAAACAATTGCGAGGTCTGAGGTAACATCTCTGAAGTCCATGGAGTCTTTCCACTCTTTGACCAGGGAAATGTTACGCTGAGCTGTGCAAACAATACTAAGCTCAGAGTCAATGTCCTGCATAATCTGGGTGTAATTTGCGCGTTTCTCGCCCAGCATTTCACTGAGATGGAAAAGAATGTGCTCAACTTCACGAACTTCTCGCCTTGCGTGATGTACCTCGGAGAAGCTTGTCATATCCAAGCCAAAGAGGCGCGCATCGATAGTCTCAAGCATGTAATCAAAGCGGCTGCTGACATCTTCAAACGAGAGGCCATCTTGTAGCACTGCGTCTGACCAAGCGGGCTCAAAGAGCTCATCCAGAGCGCAGCGCAGACTACGACGAACCGCCTTCTTACGCAGGCCCTCACAGACACGATCACGCTCAGTCTCGCGAGCTGCCTCGACAGCGCTGACCAGCTTGGAGCCTTGAGAAAGCTCTCCAGACTCCATCAAATCTGCAACGGTATCAGAGAAGCCGTCAATCTCACGAAGGCGCGTAGTTGCACCAAGCATCAGCCTATAAACAGGCTCAGCAATCTTTACCGCCTCTTCATTAAGAAGTGGCGAGAAGAACTTGGTAAGTAGCTGAGTTCCTCTGAGGGCAAACCTAAATGCAGCGATTACCGCAGGGTCTTCTGGATGAGCGCGGAACTCTGCATATGCGTCCTCCAGGTTGGTTGCTGCATGAGCGCATGCCTCATCCAAAGCGTCAAGTGTCTCCCAGGGCTGAGTGGAAGGACCGCTGACCAGCCAAAGGAGCTTACCGTGAGGCTCGCGAACATCTCCAAGCTGCTTCCAGACGCACTCATGCTGATGTCCAAGTGAACCGCGTACGTCAATTGCGCATACAGCGCCCTTTGTCAGCGGAAGTTCAAATCCCAGCAAAGTCTCTGCAACATAACCCAAGAATGGAGCATGACCAACAAGAATCAGCGTCTCTGCATCAGCGTGCTCAAGCTCTGCCTGAAGCGCAGGAAGATCTTGATCGTAAAGGGAGTCATGAATCTCTAAGCCCTCTGCATCCAGGGCCTCTGCCACAATCTCTGCAGTTTCAAGTGCACGAAGGGCAGGACTTGTCCAAATCTCGGCCTCTTCACCCTCCGGTCCCAACAGGCCAAAGATGTGAGGATAATTGGCAGATAAAGCCCTCTGACCAGCACGTGTGAGCTCTCGACTCATGTCTTCAGAGCCACGTTCAGATACACCATGTCTTACAAGAACCAAAGTCTTTACCATGTTTACCTCCGCTGGTCATCTGCAGAAAACTGCTTCTTATAGCGTAATAGGACGC